>JARFXO010000007.1 GCA_029194665.1 Nitrospira sp.
AGAGTATAGCGACGGCATTTTGCTGACGGCAGACAATCCGAGCGCCTCGCTGCACAAGGTGTCGGAAATCTACGACAACATCGCGTTTGCGGGAGCTGGCAAGTATAGCGAGTTCGAGAACCTTCGAAAGGCGGGCATCCGCCACGCCGATCTCAGAGGATTCATGTATAGCCGGGAAGATGTGACCGGCCGCTCGCTCGCAAACGGGTATTCGCAAAGCCTGGGGACCGTGTTCAGCCAGGAAATGAAGCCGCTTGAGGTGGAGATCCTCGTCGTGCAAGCCGGTGGTAACGATTGTCCGAACGAGATCTATCGTATCTCATTTGACGGCAGCATCATCGATGAGAAGAACTTTTCCGTGATCGGCGGACGATCTGAAGTGGTACACGCTGTGCTGAAAGAAAAAAGTCCCAGTCAGGTTCCGCCCTTAGACGTCGCGTTGAAACTGTGTGTCGCGGCGCTGGAGCAAACGGCCAATCAAAAGCTGCAGCCGGAAGGGTTGGAAGTCGCGGTCCTGGACCGAACTCGTACAGGCAGAAAATTTCGACGGTTATCAATCACCGACGTTCGGCACATCCTCTCTCCATGACTCTCTGCTTTCCGTAGAGGCCTCTTTTGTTGAAGATCCAAAAGGCGGCGTATAATCTGTCTGAAGGCCATTCATGATGTCTGCCGGTCCCATGAAGCAACGAATATTCGGTCTCGAAAACGAATACGGCCTCATTTTTTCTCCTAACGGCCGTATCTATCTTCCTATGGAAAAGGTCCTGGGCTACATCTTCGAAGGACTGATCCCGAACAGTTGGCCGTCGAACGCATTCTTGGTCAACGGAGCGCGGTTCTATCAAGACACCGGCTGTCACCCCGAATACTCGACTCCGGAGTGCGACAACATCCTTGAACTCGTGGTCCACGATAAAGCAGGTGAGCGCCTGTTGGAAGCCTGTCTGCCCGCGGCAGAGGAACGGCTCCGAGAGGAAGGATTGTCCGGGGAAATCTATATTTTCAAGAATAATACAGATTCCCTGGGGAATACCTACGGATGTCATGAAAACTTCCTCATGCGGCGCGACGTCGATTTCTGGAAGGTCACCGAACAATTGATCCCCTTTTTCGTGACCCGACAGGTGTTCAGCGGGGCCGGTAAAGTCCTGAAAGTGTCGGGGAAGCCGCAATATTTCATCTCCCAGCGTGCGCAACATATTCACGAGAAGACGTCATCGTCGACGACGTCTTCCCGAAGCATCATCAATACCCGCGACGAGCCCCATTCGGACGCCGAGCGGTATCGGCGCCTCCATATCATCGTCGGGGATTCCAACATGTCGGAGTATGCCACCTATCTCAAAGTGGGAACCGCCGCACTCGTCTTGTCGATGATCGAAGAGGGGTACACCGTGCATGGGTTAGAACTCGAGGATCCTGTCAAGGCGATCCGAGAGGTTTCGCGAGATCCGACATTGAAGAAAAAAGTAAAGCTCGATGACGGACGGCAGATGACTGCCATTGAAATTCAGATGGCCTATCTCAAGAGGGCCGGAGAATATCTGAACCAACAGGCGCATGAACCCATTCTCGACGATGTGTGGGACAAATGGGAACGGATGCTCCGGCAGCTGGAAGAAGATCCGATGCAACTCATCCATCAAGTCGATTGGGTCACCAAGAAGCATTTGATCCAATCCTATGTGGACAAGAAGAATTGCGGGTGGGACGACCCGAGAGTGTTTCTCCTCGATTTGCAGTTCCATGACGTGAAGCGGACGAGAGGGTTGTATTACCTGATGGAATCTCGTGGGCATATCGAACGAATCGTCGAGGAAGAGGCCGTCCAACGGGCGATGTCCACCCCCCCTCAGACGACCAGGGCCAAGGTCCGTGGGGATTTCATTCGATTTGCTCGCGCCAAGAATCGATCCTATACGGTGGATTGGACGTATCTGAAGCTGAACGGGTATTGGGAGGAAACCATCCTTTGCATGGACCCTTTCAGCGCGGTGAATCGGCGCGTCGAGGAACTGATTTCTCAAGTGTCCGGAGGGCGGTTTTATCGATGAGGCCGGCAGGCGATCTGAGCGCTCGATGCTGTACCCTGCTAAGGCGTTTCGTGATCGGTGCCGTAGGTATGCTTGCCGGTTATCTGCTCGCCAATCTCGTTCCGGGAGGGTCTGTACCTTCTGCTCAGGGGGCTGGTGGCAGTTATACTGGGAAACAGGGAGAAATTATCGTCGTCAAAGTCCCGGTCGATGATTCAGCTGCTCGCGTGCAGGGGAAATTCTTGGGACGCTCCATTAGCTTCTTTCGCGACACTCGACTCGAAGAACCGAAAGGATTTGTCGGATTGCTCGGGATAGACCTACAAGACGGCCCGGGAACTCATGAATTGACCGTCGAGCTGCAAACGGATGAGCAGAGTCGCCTGCTCCGCTACAGCGTAACAGTCGTCAAAGGGAAATTTCACGTCGAGCATCTCACGCTGCCCAAAGACAAGGTCGATCTCGATGAAAAAAACTTGGCGCGTTGGAAGGCCGAGCAGGGGCAAGTGAAAGAGTCACTCTCGACAGATTCTCAGACCAAACTCTGGCAATCGGGCTTTGTGGAGCCGGTGAGCGGCAAGCGAACCGGGATCTTCGGCAGCGTGAGAATCATGAATGGCCAGGCGCGAAACCCGCACAACGGTGAAGATATCGGGGCTCCGCTGGGCACCGACGTCGCCGCGACGAACGATGGGGTGGTGCGTATCACCGTCGATCATATTTTCTCCGGGAAGGGCGTGTTTCTGGATCATGGGTTGGGTTTCTATTCGATGTATTTTCATCTGTCCGAAGTCCTGGTCAAGGACGGCGAGCAGGTGAAAGCCGGACAGATCATCGGGAAGGTGGGTGCCACCGGTCGAGCCACCGGTCCGCATCTCCATTGGGGTGTGAAACTCAACGGTGCGCGCGTCAACCCCTATGCCTTGCTGGATCTGCCATTTAAAAGAACGGTACAGTCGGCAGCTCCTGTATCGGCTGGTGATCCGATTTCCACCGTAGGTGCGACGGCTCCATAGTTGCGACCGGTCTCATTGCCTCTTTCCGCATGAATTCTGGTTGACCTCGCCCCACCGCGAGAATACCATTTTGAGATGAGGCATCTGCAATGAGAATCTTCTTGTTCCTCTGTTCGGCGCTCTCTCTCCTGCTTGCCGCGCATCGTTTTTCGATCGCTGAGGGGACGGGGCAAAATCAGAGTGGGTTGTTCTTTCTCCTCATCGGCATCCAGCTGCTGATTACCGCAGCACTGATCAGTCACCATCGAGAAGAACGCGCCACGAAGTCACCGACATCGACCGAAAAGGAAGATCGCAACGAGGCCAGACAAAGCAGAGGGGAGGCTTCGGAAGAACAAGGGACAAATTCGTGAGGGACAACGAGCTTGCCAAGTTGGATCAGACAGATGGGGTTTTGATCTGAGCAGTTCTCCTCCCCAAGCCGACCATTGCGTCAACTACTTCTGAAGTTCTGAAAGAGACCTAGCCGATTCCGCACCTTGTGGAGCATGCGAGATTCTCTCATCTGGAGGAACCAATGCGATTTGTCGTGGCAACGGTATCGATTTGCACGTTATTCTTTTCAAGCGGATGTGCAAACCCAATCGGCGGAAAACTAGCAACGGATTACGCGCAGGCAGCCAGCAACGCCTTACAGTCGGGAGACTGGGCAACAGCACGGATGTACCTGAGCAAAGCCATCGTCGATGCGCAACTAGGGCGTCCTAACCCGGCGCAACTCGCCGTGCTCCACTATGAGCATGGCCGTGCCTCTGGAGTTGTTTGCGAATTTTCTGACGCTGAGAAATCCCTTACCCGAGCGTATGAGTTGGACAAGCAAACGGGTGATCCTACCTACATATCCCTCCTCGAACTTGGTCGCCTTATGTTGGAGCAAAAGAAATTCGCCGAAGCAGCGGCCTACTATGAGCGAGTGATTCCTGAGCTTGAAGCAAACCGAGCCTCGACGGAAGACCCGATTGGTTTCGCTGATATTCTTGATGAATATGCGATTGCCCTACGGAATACCAATAGGGCGGCCGAAGCGCAGGCTCTTGCTACCCGTGGGGCAAAAATACGATCGGAGAATGCCGGGAAGGTTTCGATAACAGACCGTACTCCATATGGCCAGAAGTGTACGCCTAGTTGAAATGGTGGAGCGTCAGCGGCCACAAGCGGGTGCCTCTGAAGCGGCAGTAACAGAAGTCCTAAGCAAACAAATCTAAATGGGCGGATAGGTCCTATGACCGGGCGCCATCGAGTTCGGAGCACCGATATGTGGTGTCGCTCCAGGCAATTCGAGAATCGCGGGGCTTTCTCAATACACAATGGGCGGGCGTTTGCCGTTTACGATCAACAGCAGCCGTTTAAATTGTAATGGTTTGTCGGGATCACGCGTATAGTGGGTGGGATCTTCTAAGACTTCTATCTCACTGAGAGGGATCGACAGTTTCTGCCGGATATGAGGGATGCTGGATTCCAGTTCCAGCTCCAGGTCCACTAATCGCTCGCTGCATCCGGTCACGATGGTGTTGATATCGCCTTGATCGTCAAACTGCACGGTGACCCGTTCTTCGGGATTGATCCAAGGGGTGATGAGGGCCACCTTGCCCGCAGGACTCATGGCGAAAGCGTTACCCATGCCTTTATCATACCTCTATAGGTTCCATCGATGTCACTAGGGTATTCCCGCAGTTAATCAGGCGAGATGCCCAACCCTCCCATCAACGGCATCAAGCTCTCTTCCCCTGGTCCCTTTCCCTGCCTCGATGCATCAGCGATTTCTTCGAGGAGCTGGGCGGCTTCGGGGCTCAGCTGTTTCAACTTTTCTCCAAGTTGCCCGGACGTCAAGCCTTGTTGAATCTCGGTATCCGAGATTTTCCCGTCCTTGACGCCCTGCTGGAGGATCTGTGCTAGAGACTGCACTTTTGCCAGGATGTCGGGGGGCATACCGTTCAGGATGCTGACCGCGTCGTGCCGACCACCTCCACTCTGAGCAAGGGTTGGAATGGCCGGCGAAAGCAAAAGCCCACAGAGAGCAATTATCAGTTTTCCTGTTAAACCCATCGTAGCCTCCTCTTTTGGCATCATGAGTTGAGACTCCAACCCACTCGATCCTTGCAGGATGTCTGCCAATTCTCGCTCAGAAGGAGGATGATGGTTTAGAGGGAAGAAATAGGGTCAAGTGCACTCGGGCATTAACCGATACAGTTCCATACCCATTTGAGAAATCGAGGGATTTGGGGGTTGACCTCATTGAGGACGGAGAGGAGCACTGATGCTTGAGGAGTGGGTATTTCCGGACGTGACGTGCTACTTAGTGGCCATTCTTGGCCTGCTCGTGGTGTGGCAATACTACCAGATGCAAATCATGGCCGGGCGAATCCTGGCCATCGATATCTTCGATCGCTCCGGCATTCGCATGTATATCTACGTGACGCCCAGTGACGACCATATCTGTGGGGTTTGTGCCGCATCGAATGGCTGCTTCTTCCTACCTTCCCAGGTCGCGAAGAAGAAGTTTTCGCCGCTTACCGGGGAATGTCAACGACCGATCCCCTGTATCGGGGTACTGATCGGACTGTACGGGGCTTGGTTGGAAGCAAGAGGTGTCTTGGAATACCTTCGGAAAAATGCCCCAAATGCCGGCCTCCAGTTGTCTTCAGAAGAAGTGCGGGCATTGGTAAACGGGCAGTGGGAACGGTGCATCAGCGCCGACACAGATCGCCTGGGGATCCATATGATCGAGGCTTTCAGCTATGAACAGATCAATCCAGAGGTCTCGATCGAAGGTTATCGGTATGTGGTGAACGAGGTGAAAGAAGTGCGGCATCTGATGTTTCTTGTTCCCGCCTACCTTCGACTCACGCAGTTGTTGCTACGTGTGGGAGAAGAGGCTGAAGCGCTTGAGACCATCGAGCGATTTGAGAACCGGTTCCCACCAACAAAACGCGGCCCCCATTTCCCATCATATGAGCAGAGGGAGACAATGAAGACGAAGAGGGTCCAACTACTGAACGACCTGCCCCTCCAAGTGTCCGCCTAAGAACCACCAAGGAGACTACGGCTGTCCGTCCTCCGCAGGAGGCTGCTACGGAGGATGGATCAAGCAGTGAGCTTCCACGCCACGACGATTGACTCACCAACCGTTCAGTAATTGGATTCGAGGCTGGTCGGTGTCTTGTTGAGGACGGTCGCGGCAGCCTGCGAGAGGGCCGCGTCGTGGTGGTGGTCGGGCGAATAGATACGAAACTGGATCAGTTTCGTGGGCAGAAGATCCAAGAATTCTTCCAGCGGCTCGGTCGAAACCTGACCCGTTCCGGGGTCGTACACGTAAAGATGATTTCCACGACTGTCCTTTGGGTCAGGCCGTGGATCCAACAGAGCCATGTCCACACGAAACGGCAGCCGTTTCAAGCCGGCGGGCAGCTCCTTGACGATCTGCTGTTCAAAATGTCGATGGCTAGGGAACGTCATGCCTCGTTCCTGTCCTTTTTCTTTCAGCGTCGTGCTATAGGCCATCTTCCATTTGACGTCTCTGCCTAAGATCCTGGCCCATTCCTGTCCTAGCTGCCGGCGGGCTTTGTGACGAGACTGTTTCCACTCTCGGACTTCTTCAAAGAGAGACCAATCTGTTAGGGTCAGATACCCGTCCATGTGTTTGCGCGGATCCTTGGGGCAGAGCAGCTTCATCGTCTGACCGAAAATGTCCCGCAGATGGATGTCGATCGCTCTGGTGGTGCGATGGAAATAGACGTTGGAGTAGAGGTACATCCTGGTGTTCAGGAACATTTGGAGGGATGGAAGTCCGGTTTTGTGAATGGTGAACCCTTTCTCCGTCACGATCGTGTAATGGATCAACCTCGTCAGATCGACCGGGCCGACCGCCACACCGCACATATACGAGTCTCTCAAGACATAGTCCAGATTATCTCCAGTGTAACTTCCTGAGATCACAGGCTGAAGCATGTTCAACCAGCGAGGGAGGCGGGAATTGTCCTTATCTTTCTCCTTGAGGATCAGATGGGCAATCTGGTCGGTATTCAGCTCCTCCCCTTTCGCGAATGGTCCGGACGGGCTTCGGCGGATTTTTCTGATGAAGGGGGCCAAATGTTCCCGGATGATGATCTGCCCCAACCGTTCATGGGTCAGGCCATGGGCGTGGAGAAAATTGTCATCGAAAAAATGGCAAAACGGACCGTGTCCGATGTCGTGAACCAAGGCCGTCACCCGTAAAAGTTCTTCGACAAAATTGGCCGACGGCACGTCTTTGACGGCTTTCTGGAGAAAAGGATACAGATGTCGAGCGAACCGTCCCGCTACGTGCATCGTCCCGAGAGAGTGCACGAATCTGGTATGTTCCGCCGAAGGATAAACCCAGCGGGCGCTCTGCAGCTGGTAAATGTATCGCAGCCGCTGAACCCAGGGAGAATCAATCAGGTCTTTTTCGGTGTGTTCATGTGGATCAGGACGCGCGTACGGTACGGTGAACGTGACGTATCGGTGGATGGGATCGGCGATGAGCGCCGATCCATCATACGGAGCGTTCGGTCGGTCTGCCGATTCCATGGCGAGCGGGCATCTTAGCCCACCTGGTCGGACGGCGGCAACGGTTTGGCTGAGGGTTTGGCGGGCGTGGAGCGATGTTTGTGGAAAAACAAGTAGGCGGCTGGATAGGACAACAAGGCCCCGAGCAGGCTGAGAACGAGTCCTCCGAGGATGAAAGGGGCTGCGTAAGGAAGCACTTGTTCGTAGATGCCGCTGAAACTCAGATCGTGCCAGTCAAAATTCGGCACATCGGCCCGTCCCAAGAGCAAGGCACCGGTCCAGTAGGTTGCACCTAAGATGGGAATGATGGTCCAGGGATTGTTGATCAAGGCACCGGTGAACAAGGCCAAGAAATTGAGTCCGAACAGCCAGGTGCACAGCACGACCATCGCTGTGTGCAGGCCATAGGCGGGTGAGAATGCGATGAAGACGCCCAGCGCAAATGCCAGCGCGGTGCGTTGGGGTGACTCCTGCAAGTGGAGCACTTGACGTAAGAGTGCGCGGAATGATCGGGCCCCTCGCACCGACGGTTGGTGATTCATGTCGGACATCAGCGGAAATGTTCGTAACTGATGGGGGGCATCGGCTGCCTTCGACCGTCGGTCGTCATCTGAATCCCGAACCGGCGCGGGCGAATTGTTCCGATACGGGTGATGCGATAGCCGCTGGTACCTGCTTGCCGCTCAATAGTAGTGCTGTCGTGCGGAGAAGCGGTGAACAGCAGTTCATAGTCTTCGCCACCGGTGAGCGCGAGTCGAATCGGCGAGGTTCCGGCCGTCCGTGCATAGGCTCGACAGGCCGGCGAGATCGGTAGCTGATCGAGTTCCACTTCTGCGCCGACTCGACTTGCTTCGCAGAGATGCCGAAGATCTCCGGAGAGGCCATCGGACAGATCGATGGCGGCGGAGGCGAGTCTCTTCTCGTTGAGCCACCGGCCTTCAGCGACCCTCGCGGTCGGGTGGGAATGGCGGCGGACAAGAAACTGCCGATGGGAACGCGAAAGGTCTCGCTTCCTCTTGCTCAAGGGGTGCGGGCTTGCGCTGTTCATCAAGAGGTTGAGCCCTGCCAGGGAGTCTCCAAGAGTACCCGAGACATAGATGTGATCTCCCACTTTGGCACCGTGCCGAAAGAGCGCCCGATGCCTGCTTGTCGTACCGACCAAGGTGATACTGAGAAAGAGGCCTGCTTTTGACGTCGAGGTGTCTCCACCGATGAGTGCCACGTCATGCAGGCGGCAAGCCTTCATCAAGCCGCGGTACAACTTGTCGATGTGGGGCTGCTTCACTATCTTCGGGATGGCGAGTGAGATGAGCAGATAGCGAGGAACGGCGCCCATCGCAGCAATATCGCTGAGGTTGGCCATGGCGGCTCGGTATCCGACCGACTCAGGCGTAGCCGCCTTCAGGTCAAAGTGAATTCCCTCGGCAAGCAGGTCCGTTGTGAGATGCCACCAGGTTCGGGCAGAAGTCTCGATCACAGCTGCATCGTCGCCGATGCCTTGAACGAGCCCTAGCGCGTGACAGGCATATCGCTGTTCGAGAGATCGGATCAGACCAAATTCGTGAAGGGGGGCGTTGGCCGAATGACGGACCACGGCACTATCCTATGACCGTGCGGGCTCTCGGTTTGCCATCACTGTGGCGGGAAGTTCGTGCGACCGTCGGCCTTTGCCTGGTCGTAGGGGGCGGATGCGCGTCGGTGCCGGAGGGGCTGATGGTTTCCTAGAGGCAGGCGAAGTCTTGACGCCTCGGCGGAGGGCAATCTTCATGACATCATCCATGGTATCGACGAACGCCAATTGAATGCCTTTGAGGAGATGTTTGGGGATTTCCTCAAGGTCCTTCTTATTCCGACGTGGAAGGATTACCGTCGTGAGCTTTGCCCGTTTCGCCGCCAAAATCTTTTCCTTGAGTCCCCCGATCGGAAGCACGCGGCCGCGCAAGGTGATCTCTCCGGTCATCGCCAAATCACGTCGTGCGGGAATGCCGGAAAACGCCGAGGCAATGGCGGTTGCCATTGTGATGCCGGCCGAGGGACCGTCTTTGGGAATCGCCCCGGCCGGCACGTGGATGTGCAGGTCTTGTTTGCTGAACATCACGGGGCTGAGATGCAAGGTTTTTTCTCGCGAGCGGACGTAGCTGAGCGCTGCCTGGGCGGATTCTTTCATCACATCTCCCAGATGGCCGGTGAGGGTCAACTGGCCTTTCCCCTTCATCACCGTCGCCTCGATGTAAAGCACATCGCCACCCGATTCCGTCCAGGCTAGGCCGGTCGCCACACCGATTTCGTCCTTCTCGAGTTCCGCTTCCGGCACATATTTTGGCACTCCCAGATATCTATGGAGATTGGACGGCTCGATCGGAAACCCCAGACCTTTGCCCTCGGCGACTTTCTTTGCAACCTTACGCATCACATTGGCGATCTCGCGCTCGAGGTTCCGCACTCCGGCCTCGCGTGTGTAGTGCGAAATGATCTGGCGGATCGCCGGCTCGGTAAAGCGGAGATGTTTGATCGTAATGCCGTGCTCTTCGAGCTGCCGGGGAATCAGGTATTTCTGGGCGATACCAAGTTTTTCCTCTTCTGTATATCCTGGAATTTCAATGATCTCCATGCGATCGCGCAACGCGGGAAGGATCGGATCGATCAAATTCGCCGTGGTGATGAACATCACTTCGGTCAGGTCGAATGGGACGCCGAGGTAGTGGTCGGTGAACGCACTGTTTTGCTCCGGATCGAGGACCTCCAACAAGGCTGCCGAGGGGTCGCCCCGAAAATCCATGCCAACCTTGTCCACCTCGTCAAGCATGAACACGGGGTTACCGGTGCCCGCTTGCTTCATGCCTTGGATGATGCGTCCCGGTAATGCGCCGACATAGGTGCGGCGGTGGCCGCGGATTTCTGCCTCATCCCGCACGCCGCCCAAGCTGATACGCACAAACTCGCGGCCCAATGAGCGGGCGATCGACTTCCCCAGCGATGTCTTGCCGACTCCAGGTGGGCCGACAAAGCAGAGGATCGGCCCCTTCATCTTCTCTTTCAGCTTTCGGACGGCCAGGTATTCGAGAATCCGCTCCTTGACCTTTTCGAGGTCATAGTGGTCGTCGTTCAATACCTTGGCGGCGGCCTTCAGATCGAGGTTATCCTTCGACCGCTTCGACCACGGCAATTCGACCATCCATTCCAGATAGGTTCTCACCGTCGCGGATTCGGCGGTATCCGGGTGCATCTTTTCGAGACGCTTGAGCTGTTTTTCAGATTCTTTCAGGACCTTGTCGGGCATCTTCGCATCTTTGATGCGCTTCCGGAATTCCGTGACTTCTTCCGCCCGCTCATCGAGTTCACCCAACTCCTTTTGAATGGCCTTCAGTTGTTCCCGCAGAAAGTATTCCCGTTGGGTCTTGTCCATCTCGCCCTTGGCTTGGGCCTGAATCTTTTGCTGCATGGAGAGGACTTCGATTTCCTTCCCGAGAATGTCGCTCACTTGACGAAGGCGATGAATTGGATCAGAGATTTCCAAGACGGCTTGGGTGGCGTCGACCTTGAGGCCGAGATTTGAGGCGACCATGTCGGCCAATCGTCCCGGCTCTTCGAGGTTTTCGATGACGACCATGACATCGGGGATCAGGACTTTCCCCAAGCTTACGATTCGTTCGATCTGCTCTTTCACGGTCCGCATGACGGCTTCCGCCTCAAGGCCCGTGGACGTCGATTTCGTATCAATCAGTTTGTCGATCCGAACGGAGTAGTAGGGGTCGGTCTGAATGTATTTGGTGATCTTCGCTTTGGCGATGCCTTGCACCAGGATTTTGATGCGTTCATCGGGCAACTTCAGCATCCGCATGATGAGGCCGACGGTGCCGATGGCATGGATGTCTTTCGGAGCGGGATTTTCGACGTCGAGTGCTTTCTGCGTCGCGAGGAAAATCATCCGATTGCCGGCAAGGGCCGCTTCGATGGCCTTGATCGACATGTCGCGTCCGACGAACAGGGGAAGCACCATGTACGGAAAGACGACGATATCTCGGACCGGCAACAGCGGGAGCTGGCCCGGAACCTCAACGTTTTGTGGAGGTTGAATCTCTTGTTCGTTTGGGTCGGTCATGTGCCTGCCTGTGCGATATCGCTAAATCGCTAAGCGGTGGCCGGTCCGAGGGACCGGGTTGTGCAACGACTCATCCTGTGTTTGAGCGCCATGATCTCTCACGTCTATGAGACTCGGTGTTCCATTACTTATGGAACTGAATGAGCGATCGGGATCGCGCGATGCACCGGATCGAACAACCCGTTCACTCTCAAGCCTGGTGCAGCAGGGCTGTTGCTGGAAATCCCGCGACTGGGTGTCCATCAGGCCTGATGGGATCATCCTCGACGATTATTCGATGTGGTGTGCATTCTGGTCGAAAGGTAGTCGCGGAATTCCGATCCCAATGCCGGATTCTTCAATGCGAACTCAACAGTGGCGATCAAAAAGCCCAATTTGTCTCCGGCGTCGTGGCGCTGCCCCTCCACCTCCAGAGCAAACATCGGAGTTTTTTTTGCGAGTGTCTTAAGTGCATCGGTCAATTGAATTTCCCCGTTCTTTCCAGGGGCGGTTTTTCTCAGGATCGGGAAGATTTCCGGGGGAAGGACATACCGGCCGATCACGGCGAGCGTGGATGGGGCATCGGTCGGCGATGGTTTCTCAACCAAATCTTCAACCCGATGCAAGCCATGAGCGAGGCGCTTGGGGGTCACAATTCCGTACCGGCTGACATCTGCTTTGGGAACCTCCTGCACTCCGAGCACCGCCCCATGCCGCTTTTTATAGACGTGGATCAATTGCGCGAGCCCTGGGACGTCGGCGTCGATGATCTCGTCTCCGAGAATGACGGCGAAGGGTTCATCGCCGATCAGATGCTGCGCGCACAACACGGCATGCCCCAAGCCGAGCGCTTCAGATTGCCGCACGTAACAGAAATTCGCGAGGTTCGAGATCTGTCGGATTTGATGGAGCACCTGACTCTTGCCGGTGCCTTTCAAATTTTCTTCCAACTCGACCGAACGATCAAAGTGATCTTCGATGGCACGTTTCCCGCGGCCGGTAATCACGATGATGTCCTCGATGCCAGAGGCCACCGCTTCTTCGACCGTATATTGAATGAGCGGTTTGTCGACCAACGGCAACATCTCTTTCGGGGATGCCTTTGTGGCGGGAAGGAAGCGTGTCCCAAGGCCGGCGGCGGGAATGATCGCTTTTCTGACAGTCAGACGTGACATGGAAGGATACTATGTGATGGGGTGTATGAAGTCAAGAAACCAACGAACTCATCTCATCGACAGCGACGTTTTCGTTCCTGGGCAAAGAAGACATGAACACGCTCACGGACGAGTCGTGTGTCGTGTCGGTTCTGCGGAGTGGCGTGTGACTGTCACAATCGATGCGATCCTTGAGAACGTCCGTCGTAGAGCCACGCCAGATGTACGCACCTCAAATCGGAAAAGTCGTGTCGGAGCGGAGGGCGCTGCTTTACAATGCAGGATGGCCTCAATATAATCCGGAAGTTTTGCGCGGGCGGGTGGTGCAGGATGTCCGCGTGGTAGAGCTGCCGGACTGTGGATTCCCGACAACGAGCCTCTTGCGGTTCAGCGTGTTCTCCAGAGCGGGACGGACTGGTCGAGAACCGGCGCCATCGATAACGGAGAGGATCTGCGTGAGGGTTGCAGCCGCACGCCCTGTCTCCATACTTTGCCACAGGAATCCTTATCGGTGATCGAACATGCCGTCTACAGCCCTCGATCGTTCCTGGTCGCGGCCATGGCCGTCTCCGTGTTGTGGGGCGTGCTTGAAGCACTTGCTCAGACACCCGACCTCAAGGTCGCTTCGATCGACATTCGGGGAGCCAAACGAATCGAAGTTCCGGCGATTGCCGGTCGGCTCACACTGAAGGTCGGCGACCGCTATTCTCCGGAAACCGTGCGCGGACAAGTGAAGATTCTATACGACACGGGTTTTTTCGAGGATGTGCAGGTTGAAACAGAATCGATCGCCGAGGGGATGGCGGTGACCTTTGTCGTGCAGGAAAAGCCGTTCATCACCGAGATCGTCTTCGACGGTAATGAGCAGTTGACCGACGAGAAGCTGAAAGAAAAAACGACCATCAAAAGCCAGACATTTCTTGATCCACAACAGGTGAAAGATAGCGCCGAGGCCATTCGCCTGACCTACCAGCATGAGGGATATTTCAACGCGCAGGTTGTTCCCGTGACCGAGACATTGGACGAGGAACGAAAGCGCCTGACCTTCCATATTACGGAGGGAGAGAAGGCGAAGGTCAAGACGGTGACGTTCGAAGGGCTGCGTGCGGCAACGAAGAACGAGATGCTCGCTGTCATGTCGACTCGGGAATGGATTCCTTGGTACGGGCTCGTCACGAAGTTCAAGTTGCCTTCGATGGTGTCCGACGCGGGCGTCTTGAAGCGTGAAGAGCTGGCCAATGATGTGGAGCGGATCAGGGAAGTACTGCTGAACAAAGGCTACTTCAATGTGCGGGTCGGTCAGCCGTCGGTGGAGCTCACCGACGATAGAAAATGGTTCCTCGTCACCTACCACATCACCGAGGGAGAGCCGTTTACCATAGGAGAAATCGGGTTTCGAGGGCATACAGTCTTTGAGGAGCCGGAGCTTCGAGCAGGATTGAGGATGAAAGAGGGGGAAATCTTTCAGCGTGCCAAAATCCGAGATGAGATCTCCCGAGTCACGGAACTGTATGGGAGCAGGGGGTATGCGTTTGCGGAAGTTGTACCCAGCGTGAATCCGAACAATGAGGAACGGACGGTCGGCATCCTCTTCAACATCAAAGAAGGGCAGATGATGCGGATCCGACAGATCAACATCTACGGCAATGATAAGACACGAGACAACGTCATCCGGCGGGAAATACGAGTGGACGAACAGGATGTGATCGACACCGCCTCCCTGAAGCGAAGTTTCCAACGCTTGAACAACTTGAATTTCTTCGAAACGGTTGAGATCCTGCCGACGCAAGTCGAGCCGGACAAGGTCGATCTGAATGTGCGTGTGAAGGAAAAACCGACCGGGATGTTCAGCGTCGGCGGCGGGTTCAGCACATTGGACCAACTCGTGGCGGTTGCCGATATCACCCAAGCCAACTTGGGCGGGTACGGCTACCTCCTGCGCGTCCGCGGGCAACTCGGTCAGCGAAGAACTCTCGGGTCCATCACGTTTCGCAATCCCTATCTGTACGACTCATTGACGTCGCTGCAGATCGATGGCTACCGCACGATGACGAATTACCTTAGTTATTTTGAGGAACGAACCGGCGGAAACGTCACACTCGGCCGTTGGATATCGGAATATGTGACGACCAGTATCAGCCTCTTCGGAGAAATACTCACCTACAGGGATCCCGCACCCGGTATCTGTCCGGATCTGGTTCCGGTCGTGTGTCAACAGCTCGGGACGAACTCGAGTACGGGATTTCGGACGTCGCTGTTCAGAGATACCAGAGATTACTATCTCGATCCCAGAAGCGGTTGGCGTAGCGGCGGAGGGTTTGACGTCGGAACACCCTATCTTGGGGGTACCTACAATTTCATTAAATATTATGTGGACGTGGTCAAGTACACGCCCCTCCCCTTCGATATGAGGTTTGCGGTGCGGGCTCGCGCGGGAGCGCTCGAGGCGCTGGGAGGAACAGACACTCCGCTGAATGAACGGTTTTTCGTGGGAGGCATCAACACGGTGCGTGGGTTTTCCTTCGGACGGGCCGGTCCCACAGTCCCCACGACCCATTCCCCCTACGGCGCGGTCAGACAATTGATCTTCAACACCGAGTTGATCTTTACGATCTCCGCCGAGGCGAAATTGAACGGTGTGCTCTTTTTCGACTACGGGAAGGGTTTTGACAACGGTGAGCCGTGGTCGTTCAATTTGAGACCTGCTGCCGGTATTGAGGGACGCTGGATTTCTCCCTTCGGTCCCTTGCGTGTCGCCTATGGGATCAACCTAGACCCACGACCCGGTGAGCGAGTCGGCGTGTTCGAGTTTACGATCGGGACCTTGTTTTAGTCGGAGCCTTGGCGTGGTACGTTGGGATAGGGATCGATGGAGGCAATCGGCGGGGCGGATCGAATGGACAGTGATGTCGGTGTCGGTCGCCATGATGCTGGTTCTCAGTGGATGTGCCGGAGGCGGGGGCAAAATCGACACCAAGATCGGCGTGATCAATTCACAGCGATTGCTCAACGAGACGAGCGCTGGCAAAAAAGCCAAAGAGAATCTGACCGCCTTCTCGAAAAATCGACAGGCACTGATGGAATTGGAAGAAAAGGAGTTGCGGAGGATGGAAGAGGACTTTACCAAGCAGTCCTCTGTCCTCAGCCCTGCCGCGAAGCGAGATCGGGAAGAACAGTTTCGCCGGCGCATGCAAGAGTACCAGCAAAAGGCCTCGGAATTGAATCGAGAAGTCCAGGAAAAACAAAAAGACGTCCTGGAAGGGTTTCGCGATAAGATCGAAACGGTCGTGGCAAAGGTCGCCAAGCGCCTTGGGCTGCAGGTGGTCGTTGATAAGAGCAAGGGTGGTCCGACCATCTATCATGAAGCAGACATGGACATTTCAGGTCTGGTCATCGATGAATTCAACCGCGAATATCCGTAATATCTGCTGGAGGTGGGTTATGACGGGGACAGCGAGAGTGATCATAGCAGGCATCGCGTTATCGCTGGTGCAGTGGGAGGAGCCGCTCTTCGCTGGGGACGCGCTCCGGATCGGGGTTATGGATCAACAGATGGTGATGGAACGGACGAAGGGCGGGAAGCTGGCCTTGGAAGATGTGAAGGGATATTCCATGACCAGACAGAAGATCATCAATTCGGATGAGCAAGACATCAAAGATCTGCAACAGTCTTTACAAGATTCAAACGCCAAACTCACCGACCAGGCGAGGCAAGAGAAAGAGGAACAGTTGCGGAGTAAGATGGAAGCGTATCAGCGCCGCCTGCAAGAGTTTAATCGTGAAGTTCAACAAAAACAGCGCGAGATGGTCTCGGAATATGGACAAAAGATCGCAGCGGCAGCTAGGGTCGTGGCTCAGAAAGAGGGATATACGGCCATCTTCGATAAAGGCAACGAGGCGCTTATCCGCATTGTTCTCTATTATCAGCCGGCACTGGACGTGACGGACGCGGTCGTCAAGGAATTTGATCGACAGAACCCGTGAGGCGCAGAACCACCTGGGGCAGAGAGGAGGCAGAGCCAATGGCATCGGTCGAGCAGGCTGAGATTCAGGCGTTACTTCCCCACCGGTATCCATTTTTGCTGGTGGATCGAATCAAAGAGTTTGAACCGCAAAAGAGCATCGTTGGGTTCAAAAACGTGACCGTCAATGAACCGTTCTTCCAAGGACATTTCCCCGGACGCCCGGTGATGCCCGGAGTGCTGATTATCGAGGCCATGGCGCAGGCAGGCGGTGTGCTGGTCTTCAAGTCGGGGGGATCGGTCGGAAAAACCGTCATGTATCTGACGGGTATCGACGAGGCAAAGTTCCGGCGACCGGTGGTGCCAGGCGATCAGCTCCGTTTGGACATCGAAGTCCTCAAGAAGCGTCCTCCGTTCTGGAAAATGCAAGGAAAGGCATATGTAGACAATGAGATGGTCTGTGAAGCCGTAATAACGGCGATGGTGATCGAAGAGAAGGCGGAAACACGGTGAGCGATCCTGATCGTTCTTCATTCCCTGATGCGGTAAGGTGAAGTGGTGAGCAAGGCAGTGGTCCAGTGGCTGACCAATGGTCTGTGATATCTGGCGCGAGTGAAGGGGGGTATGCGTGAAGATACATCCAACAGCGATCGTTCATCCCAAGGCGAGTCTCGATGGTGACGTTGAGATCGGGCCGTTCTGTGTAGTCGGGGAGCATGTCGCGATCGGGAAGGGAAGCCGATTGCTCTCCCATGCGACGATCGATGGGTGGACGGAGATTGGGGAGCGGAACGAAGTGCACCCGTTTGCTTCGATTGGAGGTCCTCCACAACACCTAGGTTATAAGGGGGAACCGACCAAGGTCCTCATCGGTCACGACAACATTATCAGGGAGTACGTCACGATCAACCGGGGAACCGTCCAAGGGGGTGGAGTGACCTCTCTTGGGTCAAATGGCATTCTGATGGCCTATGTGCATGTGGCACATGATTGTCGGCTTGGCGACCACATCATTATGGCCAACGCGGCAAGCCTCGCCGGACACATCACCATCGGGGATCATGCCGTCATCGGAGGATTGACCGGTATTCTTCAGTTTGTGCGCGTCGGGGACTACGTGATGGTCGGCGGTTGTTGCGCGATAGGTCAGGATATTCCTCCATTTGCGTTGGCAGCAGGCGGGTACCGAGCCCATCTGTACGGTCTCAATTCGATCGGCTTGCAGCGCCATGGTTTTTCTGCCGATCGCATTGCCCTGCTCAAGAAGGCCTTTGATCTGCTCTTTCGATCCGGCCACCGAACGGCCGAAGCGATTCGACTTGCCAAAAAGGAGTTTAAGGGACAGGCCGATGTGACCAAGATTCTGACGTTTATGGAGGGCACCAAGCGTGGAATCTCGCGGGCGGTCAGCCTCGACTCGGAGCGCGAGTTCGATCAACAAATGTGATGTCAGCACTATGCATCTGACCATGCCGATACCAGACGGCCGAATCGGGGTAATCGCCGGAAATGGACGATTTCCGATCATCTTTGCGGATAACGCCCGGAACATGGGTCTTCAAGTCTATGCGGTGGCCCACGAGGGCGAAACCGAACCGGAGCTCGAACGGCATGTCGATCGGATCCATTGGGTCAAGATCGGCCAACTCAATAAACTGATCAACGCGTTCAAGTCCGATGGCGTCCGGAAAGTGGTCATGTTGGGAGGCATCAAGAAAACGCACCTCTATAGCCATGCACGTCCTGATTTTCGCGTGCTGGCTCTGGCCGCGAAATTGGTCCTCTGGAAGGACGACGATATCTTACGTGCGCTCGCCACAGAACTCGAAAAGGATGGAATCACCATCTGTGAGTCGACGTTCGGTCTGGAAGGGATCTTGGTTCAAGAAGGCACGCTCACTTCTCGCCAACCGACCAAAAAAGAGTGGGCCGACATCCGCTATGGCTGGGACGTGGCCAAAGAGACGGGGAGGCTGGACATCGGCCAATGTGTCGTGATTAAAGACCGGGTCGTTGTGGCGGTCGAAGCGGTCGAAGGAACCGATGAAGCGATCAAGCGTGGAGGCGAACTGGCCAAGGATGGTGCAGTGGTGGTGAAGCGGAGCAAGCCGCAGCAGGACCTCCGGTTTGATCTGCCGGCAGTCGGTCCCAGGACGATCGCGGTCATGCGTTCTGTCAAGGCCTCGGTGCTTGCGGTCGAGGCTGGCCGATCCGTGATGCTGGATCGAGAATTGTTGATCAGCCAGGCGGAGGACGCCGGAATCGCCGTCGTCGGCCTCGCTCGCGAAGGAGAAGCGAGCACGGGGACCTGAGTCAACGGAGAAGCTTCGAAATCCGAAGATCTGTCGATCGAGTGATTTTGGGAAGTCAACAGATCGTCAGATCAATAGATCCTCAAATTCAGACAAAAAAGAGGTGTATGACCAAGCTTCGTGCCGGTGTCATCGGGGTTGGGCATCTGGGGCGACACCATGCGCGGCTCTATGCCACGCTGGCCGGCTCGACGTTGGTCGGCGTGGTCGATCAGGACCCCGAACGGGCTCGACTCATCGCCGGTCGGCACAACGCACAGGTCTTCGACAGTCTCCCCGAACTCTTGAAGCAGGTCGATGTCGTGAGTGTTGCCGTCCCTACCTCCGCTCACTATTCTGTCGCCAAAGTCTGTCTTGAAGCCGGAAAACATGTTCTGATTGAGAAGCCCATCACCGTCCTTCCATCCGAGGCACAGGAACTTGTGGACTTGGCGAAGGTCAAGGGGCGCTGGTTGCAAGTGGGCCATAGCGAGCGGTTCAATCCCATCATCCAGATGATGCTGCCGCATATCCAGCGGCCGGTGTTTTTCGAATGTCACCGGCTCGGTACGTACAATGAGCGGGGCACCGACGTCGATGTCGTGCTGGATCTGATGATTCACGATCTGGACCTGATCTTGTCCTTCAATCCAGGGCCGGTGGAAGAGGTGCGGGCTGCCGGAGTGCCGGTGCTCTCCTCAACCAGCGATATCGCGAATGCACGCATTCAATTTAGAAGCGGGTGTGTCGCCAATTTAACTGCGAGCCGAGTTTCTTTACATAGCATGAGGCGGTTGCGTCTGTTCCAGCGCGACAGTTATGTGTCGATGGATTTTCAGTCCCGTCAGGGCATGATCGGCCGCCGGTCGGCTGAGCCGGGCCAAAAACCGAGGGTGGCCGTTGAAGAATTTAAAGCCGGCGACGCCGAGCCCCTAAAGTTACAACTTGAATCGTTTCTGCATGCGATCCGGACGGAATCATGCCCGGTGGTATCGGGCGAAGACGGGGCGGCCGCTCTGGAAGTTGGTCATCTGGTGCTGTCCGCAATCCAAGAGTTTCTGCAACGCAATGCATAGGCCGCCGCTTGCGGATCGGCGTGGCAGTCGCTTCGGCTTAGTCCATCGGATCGTCATCACCGTCTGCATCTTCGTAGATCGTCATGGCCCGTATCCTGATTATTTCCGGTGAAGCCTCCGGCGACCTTCACGGAGCCAATCTTGCCAAAGCGCTGAAATCGCGCGATCCTCAGGTCTCGCTGGCAGGAATCGGTGGCCGCGCGATGGAGGCGGCCGGTGTGCGGTTGGTGGAGGAAATGGGGCGATTTGACGTCATTGGGATGGTCGGCCCCTTGGCGTTGCTGTCGATCATACGGCGGTTGATCACGATGCGGCGGTTATTCCGATCAAATCAATGGGACACGGTGGTGTTTATCGATCATCCTGGACTCAATATGCGTCTTGCATATTTTGCCAAGGCGGCAGGCTTGCGGGTGGTGTACTATATCGCGCCACAGATTTGGGCCTGGGCGCCTTGGCGGATTCGGTGGATCAAACAGCGTGTCGATCACGCCCTGGTCATACTCCCGTTTGAGAAGCCCCTCTACGACAAGGCGGGTGTACGCTGTACGTTTGTCGGCCATCCTATATTGGATGCGGTCGCAGGACGGTACGATCGAAGGGAGTTACGCGGCACATTCGGTTTCTCCGATGACGAACGCGTGATTGCCTTGTTGCCGGGAAGCCGACCTCATGAGGTACAAGTATTGCTGCCGATCCTCATCGAGGCTGTGGAGAAATTGGCGCGCAGGGAACCCAAAACGAAGTTTATCCTGGCGCAGGCCTCCACCATACAGGATAATCTGTTGCAGCCCCTCCTGAGCCGAAGCCCCGTTCCTATCGCGCTGGTCAAGGAGCAGGCCGCCGAAGTGATGGCCTTGTCGGACCTTGTGCTGGTGGCTTCTGGTACGGCCACGCTGCAAGCGGCTGTGGTCGGCACTCCTATGGTGTTGTTTTATCGAACCACGCCGCTGACCTTTTGGTTTGCGAATGCGGTGATTCGTTTCGTCATTCGAGTCAAATGGATCGGGCTGGTCAATCTGGTGGCTGGTCGGACGATCGTGCCGGAGCTGATCCAATCGGCTGCGACAGGGCAGCGATTGTATGAAGAGGCTCTTCGAATCTTGGACGATCGACCGGCGTACGATGAGATGAAACGGGAGTTGGCAAAGGTTCGGGCCGCTTTGGGCGAATCGGGTGCGTCAGCCAGAGCTGCGGAGGTGGTGTTGAAAGCATGTCAGGCTTAGAGCGATTCAAGAGGCTGATGAGTTATGTGAAGCCGTACCGTATGCGGTTCTTGGCGGCCTTCGTCTGCTCAGGTTTGGTGGCACTACTCAGTGGGGCCTATGCCTGGCTTGCACGCCCGGTTTTGGACGATATCTTCATCCAGAAAAATGAACAGATGTTGCTGGTCCTGCCCCTGGCGCTCCTGGCGGTCGCAACGCTCAAGGCGCTCTTCAGCTACGGCGTGGGATATTTGATGGCCTATGTCGGCAACGGGGTCGTGGCGGACATCCGACAGCAATTGTTTCAACAGCTGATGCGACTGTCTGTCGGATTTCATGACGCCAATACATCGGGACGTCTGGTCTCGAGGGTCGTGAACGATGTGGGGATGATGGCAAATGCCGCATCGAGCGTCGTCAAGGATATTTTCCAGAACGGGCTCACGTTTCTGGCGATGGTGGGCGTCATCATCTATCAGAATTGGAGGTTGGCGGCGATCTCTCTGGTTGTGATCCCGCTGTCGGCACTGACGATGGTACGGGTGGGAAAGCGATTGAAGCGGCTGGCGACCAGCGGACAGGAGCAAATGGGGGACATGGCCTCAACGCTCCAAGAAACGTTCGCGGGTATCCGAGTCGTGAAAGCGTTCGGGCGGGAGGAGGCGGAGGCTGAACGATTCAAGGAGCGAAACCAGACCTTTCTCTCGACCACGTTGAAGTCCAACCAGGTCTGGTCGCTCGGCCACTCGCATATGGAAATCATCGGGGTGATCGGTGTCGCGACCATTATTTGGTACGGAGGCTATCTGGTTATTCATGAGGCGATGACTCCCGGCGCCTTTTTCTCGTTCCTGGCGGCGATGTTTATGGCCTATACCCCGATCAAAAAACTATCGGGCGCCAACAATTTGATTCAACAGGCGCTGGCGGCGGCTGAACGGGTCTTCGACGTGTTGGACTTGGAAACCGAGCAGTCTCAGAACCGCGGTACGGTCCCGCTGGCTGGGATCAAACGAGCCATCGAATTTCAGAGCGTCTCCCTGCGGTATGAGAATCAGACGGCCCCGGCTCTGACCGATGTGGATCTCACGATTAAGCCCGGCGAAGTGATTGCGCTCGTCGGCAGCAGCGGGAGCGGAAAGACCACATTGGTCAGTTTGCTGCCTCGTTTCTATGAACCGACCGTGGGAGGCATTTACATAGACGGGATTCCATTGACCTCATACGAGTTACAATCGCTGAGGGCGCATATCGGAACCGTTTCGCAAGAAATCGTCTTATTCGATGATACCGTCCGAAACAATATCGCGTTCGGAAGGACCGGCGCTGGCCAGGCCGACGTCGAGCAGGCGGCGAAATCGGCCTATGCCCACGACTTTATTCTCCGCTTGCCGGAAGGATACGATACGATTATCGGGGAACGCGGCCTCAAGTTATCGGGCGGCGAGCGACAACGTCTCGCGATCGCTCGCGCCATTCTTCGTGACCCGCCGCTTCTGATCCTCGATGAAGCGACATCGGCACTCGACACCGAATCAGAACGGATCGTACAGTTGGCTTTGGGCAATTTGATGAAAAATCGAACCACCCTGGTGATTGCACATCGGCTCTCGACCATTCAAAACGCGGATCGAATCATCGTCTTGGATCGAGGGGCTGTCGTGGAAATGGGCTCTCATGAGGAACTGCTTCGGCAGGGAGGGGTCTATCATCGCCTGCATGCTATGCAATTCCAGGATATGACCAATGTGTGATGATGTGAGGTCCTGAGTGCTGAGGGCTGAGGGTGGAAAAAGCCTGAAGAAGCGCGCCGAACAGTGGGTGAAATTCTCTCTGCTGCCGCCGGTCGGAGCCGTTGCCATTCGCACCCTCGCACGGTCGATGCGTTGGGAGACTCGCGGTCACGAGGCGCTCGATGGGTTGTATCGTGAAGGGCAGAACGTCATTTTCGCGTTTTGGCATGCCCAGCAATTGATGACTCCGATCGGTTATCGAGGAAGAGGTTTGCACGTGCTCATCAGCCGACATGGAGACGGGGAAATCATCGCTCGCATCGCTGCAAGATTCGGCCACGAAGCTGTTCGCGGGTCGAGTACGCGTGGAGGGGCCGGCGCGCTTCGGGCCATGATTAGGCTTGCAAGGTCCGGTCGGGATCTCGTGGTGACTCCCGATGGCCCCAAGGGGCCGCGTCATGTCGCAAAGCTCGGCGTGATTCATCTGGCCAAGGCGACAGGCCTTCCCATCGTGCCGGCTGCCTTTGCCTGTTCAAAAAAAAACTCTTTGCGAGCTGGGATCGCTACATGGTCCCATACCCGTTTTCCAGAGGCCTCTTTCTTTATGGGAATCCGCTCTGGATCTCGCGTGAAGCCGATGAAGCCTCACTCGAGGCGGCTCGCTTGGAGCTTGAGACGATCCTCAATCGCCTGACGGATCAAGCGGAACAAGACGTCGTTCGTTAACCGTCATGCGCAGCTCAGAGGCGGCGTTTCGGATTATTCTACGCTTGACCCATGACGAGTGGCGGTCAGCGGTCTTTTCATGTGGAAGATTCTCTATAACATCTGCCTACTTCTTGCGGCACCTGTGATTGTGGGCGTCCTCCTAGCCAAGCCACGTTGCAGACCGGGATTTTTCCAGCGGATGGGCCTGCAGGTCCACTCTTCAGACTGCGGTGGGTCGCAGCAGCCGCTTATTTGGGTACACGCAGTGTCGCTCGGTGAAGTGGTGGCGGCAGCACCGCTCGTGAAGGCGCTGCACGAGCGCCATCCGGAGTTTCGCTACATTGTGACGACGGTGACTGAGACCGGACGTGAGGCGGTCGAACAACGTTTAGGGGGCATCGCCGAACACAGATACGCTCCGCTGGATTTTCCTTGGGCCGTGGCAAGTATGGTTCGGCGCCTGCGCCCAATGCTCTATCTGTTCGTCGAGACCGAAATATGGCCCAACTTACTGTGGACATTACGAGATCAGGATGTGCCCTCTGTATTGGTGAATGGGCGGCTGTCTTCCCGGTCCTTTCGCCGTCAGGATTTGCCTATGATTCGGTCCTTCTATCGCTCCGTGCTTCAGACATTGACGCTCTGTCTGATGCAAACCGATAGGGATGGGGATCGTCTGGTTGCATTGGGGGCCGACCCGAAGCGGGTTCACGTGACCGGCAATATCAAGTTCGATCAACCGCTGCCGGACGTTCGATCCGAGGAGTCGCTCCGCGGAAGCTTCGGGATCCATGGGCAGGAACAGTTGATTCTCGCCGGCAGTACGCATCCCGGCGAAGAGGAGCTGTTGGTTTCGGCCTATCGACAGATCGTGAAGACCTATCCCTCAACGGTGTTGATGTTGGCGCCGCGCCATATCGAGCGGACTGAACGACTCGAAGCGACGGTTCGAGAAGCCGGATTGGTCGTCCAGCGGAGGAGTCGGATTCAAGAGAAGCGATCCGGGCCACGCGTGGTCATTTTGGATACCAGAGGAGAGTTGTCTCGCGCCTATCGAGAAGCTGTCGTGGCGTTTGTAGGCGGGACTCTGGTTCCCGTCGGAGGACACAATTTATTGGAACCGGCCGTGTGGGGCACACCCGTTATGTTTGGGCCCCACACAGACCATTGTGCGGAGGTCGCGACGCTCTTGTCCAAAGCAGGAGGAGGTCGACGAGTGACGGGAGAAAAGGATCTTGTCGCCTCTCTTGAAGAATGGCTGGGTCGGCCTGAAGCTCGATATCGGGTAGGCCAGGCTGCAAGGCAGGCGGTGCTGGACAATCAAGGCGCACTGACACGGAGTCTGGAGTTCATTGAAACCTGTCTCCTTGCAGCTCCTTCGTATTCCGGCTCCTGTGTTGCAACAGGGCCGGGACCTCTTATGGCCAAACATTAACATGGCATTCTTGCAGCCTGGACAACCGGTCCGTAAAGGGCTTTACTGGGTTGCTGGGCTGTACGGCCTGATCATCCGGTTTCGGCTGTGGTGTTATCGGAAGGGGTGGCTCAGTACCACGCGGCTGCCCTGTCCTGTGGTGAGCGTGGGCAATCTTACGGTCGGGGGGACAGGAAAAACCCCCATCGTCATTCTCCTGACGGGCCGGCTGTCGGCCAAAGGGCGGAGAGTGGCGATCTTGAGCCGGGGATACAAACGGACGAGTGGGGTACGGCAACTTCTCGTCTCTGATGGTTCTCGAATCGTAGCTGGCCCATTGGAAGCGGGGGATGAGCCATTCCTCATGGCGCAACGTTGCCCCCACGCCATTGTGGCGGTGGGAGCCGATCGGGTCGCGCTTGGTCGGTGGGTGTTGGATCGGTATCCAGTCGACTGCATCGTTCTAGATGACGGCTTCCAACATCGTGCACTTCACCGTGATGTCGATCTTGTGTTGCTGGATGCCACCGATGCCCCAGGACTTGATGCGCTGCTTCCGGCCGGCAGACTGCGGGAACCCTTGACGGAGCTTGGTCGAGCCAGTGCGATTGTGATTACCCGTGCCGATTCGCGTCATGATGTGGATGCGATCTATAGCAGATTGCGAACGATCTCATGCCTACCCGAAGACGCCGTTGAAGTTGTGTTCCAACCGGAGTCCGTCAGGTCGCTCGTTTCGGGTGAGCCGCAACCGGTTGAATGGTGTCGAAGAAAAAAAACGTGGTTGGTCAGCGGTATAGGGAATAGCCGATCATTCCGTCGATCAGCCGAATCGATGGAGGTTGAGGTCCTGGGTGAGACTGCCTTTGAAGATCATCATGGCTATCAGCACAGCGACATTGAGCGGATTCGTGCCAATCTACAGGGCACCGGCGGCGAGATCGTTCTGACGACTGAGAAGGACGGAGGGAAGCTGCTCCCCTTGCTCACTCCAAGCGACCCTTGGTGGATGCTTCGCCTTGGGACGAAAGTCGTGCGTGGAGAAGAGCGGCTGCACAGGTTAATCGATGGGACGTTACAGGGTGAGGTAGAATAAGTGGACTCTCGTGCGTAAGAATTTGCCTCGCAAAATCCTGGTGCGGGCGCCGAATTGGATCGGCGACGCCGTCATGTGCGAGCCGGCTGTCCGTGGGCTGCGGTCTCTGTTCCCTGAGGCCGAGCTGACCATGCTTGCCAAACCTGCCATCGCAGAGCTGTTCAACGCCCACCCGGGGGTTAATTACGTGCTGCGGTACGATGACAAGGGAGCGCATGCGGGAATGTCGGGAAAGTGGTCGCTCGCCGGTACCTTGCGACGGCATCGTTTCGATTTGGCGGTACTGTTTCAGAACGCGTTCGAAGCCGCATTCCTTGCGTGGCTCGCCGGCATCCCACGACGATATGGCTATGCAACCGATGGGAGAGTCCTATTTCTGACCGAACCGGTGGCCGTTGCGAAAGGCCCTGTTCCGGTACATCAAGTCGAGTACTACTGGAATTTATTGCGACCATTGGGACTGGCTGGTGGAGCCACTCTTCCTACGCTGCTCGTTTCGACAGACGAGGATCGAACGGTCGATGTGCGGCTTGCCTCGGTCGGTATCTCCTCGTCGGACATCATGCTCGGGATCAACCCCGGCTCAATCTATGGCAGCGCCAAGCGGTGGTTGTCAGACCGATTTGCCGAAGTCGCGAAGCGACTTGTGCGGCGATTGGAACAGACTGAGAACGCGCAAGTTGCAGTGGTCATTCTTGGAGCAAAGGGAGAGGAACCGCTGGGGAAGGATATTGCCGCTCAGCTCGGCGGGCGATCGGCAGTCCTATCCGGTACGACGACCATTCGGGAACTCATGGCGGTGGTGAAGCGTTGTCGCCTGCTGATTACGAACGATACAGGGCCGATGCATATTGCGGCGGCTTTTGGTGTGCCGGTTGTGGCGGTATTCGGTCCCACGGATTGGCGCACCACTGCTCCCTATGGGCAAGAACGGTCGATCGTGCGGGAAGCCGTAGACTGTGCGCCCTGCCTCCTCAGGGAATGTCCGATCGATCACCGTTGTATGACTCGCGTCTCCGTTGACCGGGTCTATGAAGCGGCAGTGCAACAGATCGCAGGTTCATCCGGCGTATCTCGTTTGGCTGGGACGAAGGTGCAGGACGCGGAGAGAGTGATTCAGACAAACCAGACGGACCAAACGAACATGCTTTCCGGCTACACCATCTTTCTCGATCGAGACGGAACGCTCAACCCCGATCCCGGCTATATCAAGTCCACCGATCAGTTTGAGCTGTTCCCAGGGGTGCCTGAGGCGCTCGCCAGGTTGAAGCGGGCCGGTGCCAGATTGATCGCCGTCACCAATCAATCGGGGATCGCGCGGGGATTCTTGACGCGCGATGACCTCGATGCCGTGCACACGAAGCTACAGTGTCTTCTCGCTGCTGCAGGTGCGTCACTCGATGCGATCTATTTCTGTCCTCACCATCCTGACGACGGTTGCGACTGTCGAAAGCCGAACCGTGGGATGATCGACCAAGCCGTGCAAGAACGGCAGGTGAATCTTGATCGAGCCTACGTGATCGGCGATCACATCCGCGATATTGAGTTGGCGAAGCGTATCGGGGCGCGAAGTGTTTTGGTGACGACTGGAGTCGTTCCCCGGGAGGAAGGAGAAAGGCTGAAAGTCTCAGGGGCGGCGCCAGATTGGATCGCCGCTTCGTTGACGGAGGCTGTCGATTGGCTCTTGTCTGATGTCAGCCGGTTGTCCGCACCGATCGGCGCGCGTCAGGTCACGCATCCGTGAGCACGGATGGAGATGGAGAGGCGCTATTCGGTCCGGCTTGTGTCGACTGAAGAGCCGGCGTAAGTTGTGTCAGCGGCGATGTGACGAAGGAGTTGGCGGTGTTGTTCGGGGAGAGAGGAGGATGGCAGTGAGCCGACCAGTGACCACGTGTTCCATTCCTTGTAACCTTTGTGGTGGCACCGAGGTGTCGGTTCTTTCGAACAGAAGTCGAAGCGGGAAGTCATTGCGTACCGTCATCTGTCAAGCCTGTGGGCTCGTGTGGTCGGACCCACGTCCTCATGACGCCAGGCGGTTTTACGAGGAAGAGTATCGACTCTCCTATAAACACAGCTATAGCCCGAAGCCCAAACATGTCTTGCGCGCGGGCCATGTGGCCCTCTCGCGATTCGAGAAGATTGAACGGTTGCTGTCGAATCGGAAAACAGTTCTGGATGTCGGCACCGGGGGAGGAGAGTTCGCCTATCTGCTTCAATCGTTGGGGCACGGTGTGAACGGGATTGAACCGAATAGAGGGTATGCCGACTATTCCATTCGCGAATATGGGCTCACGGTACAGGTCGGGTTCGTGCAAGACGCGGGGTTGGCACCGGACTCGTTCGATGTGGTCACGATCTGGCATGTGCTCGAACACACGGAAGATCCCGGTTTCATTTTGGACTTGCTCCGATCCTGGCTCAAACCGGACGGTACGCTTGTGGTGGAAGTTCCGAATGTGGAGGCAACCTGCCAGGCTCCTCACAGTACCTTCCATGAAGCCCATCTTTATAATTTCAACGTGGTGTCATTGCGTAGGTTGGCCAAAAAACATGGGTTGTACGAGGTCAAGCATCTGATCTCTCGCGACGGTGGGAACATCACGATGTTCTTTTCCCGCATGGAGCCGCTGGTCGACGATCATTACGATGCCTCGATTCCCGGCAACTGCGAATGGATCTCGAGGATCGTGCGTCAGCACAGCAACGTGCGACGCCACTTGACGTCGTTGCCGTACGTTCGCGTTTGGCAACGCCTCTGCCGAACAGTCCAAGAGAGGCGAGATACTGCGGGTGAGCGGAACGGTAAGGCACTGCTCGACAAACTCTATTCTGCTCAGCTGCCGCTCCATTCTGTCGGACGGCCATGAAGCGAGTCGGACCGTGCAAGGATTGACGACAGGCGTTCTTCCTTCGTCTTTAGGCTCTGACGAACGGGGTTCGCCGGAAGGTTGTCCGGTACCAGCGGTTAACTCTCTCTCTAGTCGTTCCGCGTCGACGTTGAACTGCGCCCGTATTCTTCTGATCAAGCCCAGTTCTCTCGGGGATATCGTTCACGCCTTTCCAGTCGTCTCGGCGATCAAAGCGCAATGGCCGAGATCGCATATAACATGGGTGGTGAAGCGTCAGTGGGCTGGCCTTGTCGAGCGTGCGGAGGAAGTCGACCGTGTCTGGCCTGTGGAGATGACGGTGAAGAGTTGGATTCAAGAAGGCCAGGCATTGCGAGCAGAGCGGTTTGATCTCGCCATCGATTTGCAAGGCCTGTTTCGCAGTGGCATTTTGGCGCGTTTCAGCGGCGCACCGACGCGTATTGGATTCGCGAATGGGAGGGAAGGGAGCCCATGGTTTTATACTCAACGGGTACCGGTGCTCAGCCCCGATATTCACGCTGTCGACCGATATCTTTCGGTTGTCGCGGCGTTGGGAGCAGCTCTGCCTGACAAACCGCGATTTGGGTTCAGGTTGTCGGAGGAGGACATGTCAGCGGTTCGGGAGCTCTGCCGGCGCAGAGGCTTTTCGGTGGACAGGCCATGGGTCGCCATGAACATGGGGGCGCGCTGGCCGACAAAGCGCTGGCCGCAGGCGTCCTTCGCCGCCGTCGTGGATCAGCTGCATGAGACACAGCTTGATCCGATCGTCATGATAGGAGGTGCGGATGAACGTGCCTACACCAATAAGGTGAGAACTCTGACAGACCGCCCATTCATCGATCTGAGCGGTGAGATCCCATTGGGGTACTTACCGGCCCTGCTTTCTAAGGCGACCGTCATGATCACCAACGATTCCGGACCGATGCACGTTGCCGCCGCGCTTGGAGTTCCGGTCATTGCGATGTTTGGCCCGACCAGTGCGGTTCGGACCGGTCCCTATGGGGCCGGCCATCATGTATTAGCCGGTCAGGTATCCTGTAGCCCTTGTTTCAGTCGTGTCTGCAGACATGATCCTGAATTGGAATGCCTTCATCTCATTAAACCGACCCACGTGGTCGATCTGATACGACCGCTGTTGGCGGCTCACGTACCATGTCGATGAATGTCCTCATCGTTCGCCCGGACGGTATCGGTGACGTCCTGCTCTCGCTTCCCGTGGCGACCCAACTCAGGCGGCTTGTGCCGGGGGTCACGATCGGTTTTCTCACCAGTCCTACGGTCGCGCCGCTCCTCGATCGCCATCCCGATGTGGACTATGTGCGAACGATTCGCTTCATGGACCCATTCAAAGAACTCCGTCGCGCCTTTACACAAGGAGTTGAGGCGGCGATTTTTCTGAAGCCCTTTCGTCGTCTGATGTGGGCCGCATGGGTGACTGCTGTCCCAATTCGAGTTGCGACGAGGTACCGTTGGTATAGCCTATTGGCCAACCGCCATGTTTACGAACATCGCAGCGAATTTTCGAAGCATGAGTCGGAATACAACGTTGAAATGCTGAAAGGGTTGGGATTGCGCCCCCAGCCTGTAATCCCGCCCGTACTCACCTTGACGGAAGCGGAACGGGACGCCGGTGCAGCTCGGTGGTCGCGACTGCCGAGTCCTCGCGTCGTGGTCCACCCGGGAGGAGTTTCTGCGCGCCGCTGGCGGCTGGACCATTACCGTGACCTGGTCGTTGCATTGACGGAAAAAGGGTATGGTGTCCTGCTCACAGGAAGCGATCAGGAGCGAGCGGAGTTCGGCAAAGGTCCGCTGCCGTTTACGACGTTTTCCTCAGGGGTAGTGGATCTTATGGGTACTCTGTCGTTGCGGGAGCTGATGTCGGTGATCGCCAATGCTCATGTCGTCGTCTCAGGAGCGACAGGACCGGCTCATCTGGCGGCAGCCCTAGGTGTCCCCGCCGTCACCTTGTTTGACCCGCGACGAAACAACTTGCCTGTGAGATGGAAACCTCTTGGGACGGGAGTCTTGCTGCGACCGGATGTTCCCACTTGCGAAAAATGTATCGGGGAGGTCTGCCCCTACTGGGATTGTCTTGATCGATTCACTGTTGCAAAGGTCACGTCCGCAATCGCCAAGGTCTCAGAGGCCCCGTCAGCGCTGACCGTGCTTCATCTGTAAGACGTCTCATCGTTGCTGTGGAGAGTTGGTTCTGGATGCTGCGCTTGACTCCAATGCGCTTCTGCGTTCATATTCTGAACGTTGGGTACGGCCATCTAACTATATGAATCTCCAGGGGCAACGAGATCTTCTCTTGCTGAGCGAGCTGGAGCGCGATGGTGCGGTCACCCAGCGGTCTCTTGCGACAAAGCTAGGGGTTGCTCTAGGTCTGACGAATCTCTATCTTAAGCGGTTGGTGCGGAGCGGCTATATTAAAATAACCACGATTCCCTCACACCGGGGTCGGTATGTACTGACTCCACAAGGGCTTGCTGAGAAATCCAGGCTGGCCTATCTCTATATGGAGTATTCCCTGTCTCACTACCGCGATATGCGGACGCGGCTACGAGGAGCGCTGTCTGATACGGCCCAAAACGGAACGAAACGGGTCGTCATTTATGGAACAGGTGAACTGGCGGAGATGGCGTATCTGTCGCTCCGAGAAATGCATATGACCTTGGTTGGATTTGTAGATGATAGCCGGCAGGAGGCGTTTTTATCCTATCCGGTCTGGCCGCCGGAGGTGTTGAGTGAATGGGAATTTGATGCGGTGTTACTGGCGGATTTCGACCAGGCAGCGGGGCACCGTGCAACATTGCAGCAACGCCTCGTTCCTGATGGCAAGATCATAGCGCTGGCTCCATCATTCTGAGTGCTGCGGAGCGGTTGTTTTTTCTGTTCCCTGTAAGTGAAAGGGCGGAGCTGTGTCCTCAGGATGCGCGACAAGCGCGACTGGCGGGATTCGTGAGAAAGGTGTGACTCGCGAGAGTTGCCGAAAGGGCGAATGGCCATAATCCGGTTTGAGGATCTTGAGGTATGGCAGGAATCTACTTCGTTGGCGGTTGAGATATATGCCGTCTCGAAAGATGGCAGCTTTTCACAGGATTTCGGTTTCAGGGATCAACTGCGACGATCGGCTGTTTCGATTGCTTCAAATATCGCCGAAGGCAAGGAGCGAGAGACGATTCCGGAGTTGATTCGCCATCTCTATATCGCAAAAGGATCATCCGGTGAACTCAAGACGCAGCTTTTCATTGCCGAGCGAGTGGGTTACATCGGGTCAGACCGTGCCAAAGATCTCAGACAAGCCGCTGAGAAGATCAGCGCCAAACTCGGCGCTTTGATTCGAACACTCAAAGCGAAGTAGCGAGATTCCTTATGAGCGCTCGATTATCCACTTTGGCGTGTCCCGCATCGCTCGCATTTCCCGCATGTCGCGCGCGAGGTGGGGCATGAACGAGTTCATGCCCGCACCTCGCTGGTACGCACTCCGTACCAAATCACGCCATGAAAAACTGGTACGAGATCAGTTGGACAAGCAAGGAATCGAGCCGTTGCTGCCGACGGTCAAACGGCTGAGCCAGTGGAAGGACAGGAAAAAGGAAATCGAGGTCCCGCTGTTCTCCGGCTATTGTTTCGTGCGGTTTTCTCAGCCCGAAAAGACGCCGGTGCAAAAGATCGTGGGCGTCGTCGAAATCGTCGGCAGCGGAAGTCGACCCGAAGCGATCCCTGAGCAAGAAATCGCTGCGCTACGCCGCCTCATGATGAGCGTGCTTCCGTATGATCCCCATCCCTATCTCCATGAAGGGATGAGGGTGGAAGTCGTTCGGGGCCCTTTACAGGGAGTTCAAGGCATTCTCTTACGGAAGGAAAAGCGACATCGACTCGTGATCGGAGTTCGAGTGGTCCAGCAGGCCGCAGTAGTAGAAATCGACGTGAACGATGTCGTACCGATGTGAACGAACAGATGCTGCGTGATCAGCAGGGAAAGCATAGGAGGCCAGTGCCTGTTTCAAGGGGCTCTCAAGCAAACGGATTTCTTAGACTCTCAGCGGCTGCAAGATTGCGGGCGTCTCTGGGCAACTGAACCTATGGATTCGTGGTGGGTGCGGCTATTGCCGGCGGTGTTGCGGCGTCGTTTCGAGGGCCGGATCGCCGCTCAGAGAGTGATGACGAATGCCATTTGGCTGTCGTCCGATCATGTGTATCGATTGAGTATCAGTGTGGTTGTGAACGTGTGGATGGCACGGTATCTTGGCCCTCAACAATTCGGGCAACTCAGTTTTGCGGCAGCATTTGTCGCACTGTTTTCGGGACTGTCCACGCTGGGACTTGATAACGTGGTAGTTCGGGATCTTGCACGGGCGCCTCACACCAAGGAACTTACATTAGGCAGTGCGTGGCTGATCAAATTTGTAGGCTCAGGTGCGGCCTTTATCCTGGCAATAGTGGTGATCTCGTGGATCCGGCCTGATGATGTTCTTAGCTTTTGGCTGGTGTTTCTGTTTGCTGGCGTGTTTGTGTTTCAAAGTGTGGATGTGATCGATATGTGGTTTCGCTCGGCACTCAAGTCGAGGCTCTCTGTTATTCCTAAGATGATTGCAATTACTGCAGGGGCTTTGGGGAAGTCCGGCCTCATACTCGTTGGTGCTCCGCTCATCGCATTTGCATGGATGGGGCTTGCTGAGGCGGTGGTAGGGAGCGTCGCTCTGCTCGGCGTATTCATGTGGTTGGGGGAAGGGTTCAACCCGTGGCGGATCCATTCCGGGCGAGTTCGTGCCTTGCTGAAGGATGCCTTTCCGTTGGCGTTGTCCGCCATGGTGATCATTCTGTATATGCGGATCGATCAAGTCATGCTCGGCGAACTGTTGAATGATGAAGCAGTCGGCATGTACACCGTTGCAACCAAAATATCAGAGGTGTTTTATTTCATTCCTAGTGCGTTTGTGATGTCGTTGGTGCCGGCGCTTGTGCAGGCAAGGGAATCGGATGGTGCGAACTATCTCGCACGAGTGGAGGAGATGTTCTCAATAGTGGCTATCGGTGCCATTCTCATTGCCGTGCCCATCTCAGTTTTCGCCGATCCGTTGATAAAGTTTGTCTTTGGTCCGAACTTCGCTTCGGCTGCTCCGGTGCTACAAATTCATATCTGGGCATTGGTATTTGCGGCCTTAGGGGTTGCCAGTGGTCAATACCTTCTCCTTGAGGGCCTCAACAGTATTTTATTGCAGAGGACGGCATTGGGTGCGGCCGTCAATATTATGTTAAATGTTCTCTGGATACCCCGGTACGGAATTGTCGGTGCTGCGTGGGCTTCTCTGATCGCATATGGGATAGCCACCTGCTTCCTGTTCCAAAATGTAGTGTCGCGTAGATGTCTCAACTTGATGGTCAGGAGTCTGTTTTATCCAAGAATGCTCGCAGTGCTATGGCGCTGAAGCGGGTTTCTTCAACCGCGCGCGCAGGTGGATGGATGAAATTCTGGCGAGCGTTCAAGGCTGAGATCAATCGACAGGCGTATCTACATACCGGTCGTCGGCCATGGTCCAGAGGGTATGGTGAATATCGACAAAGTGAGATACAGCGAATACTCGATCATGGACTGTTTAGTGCCGACCAGCTTCCTCAACACTACGGTTTCCGACTTGACGAGCGGGTGATCGAGTATCCCTGGCTGTTCAATCGTCTTCGTGCCGATGAGGGGGTCCTCTTAGACGCGGGATCCGTTCTCAACCATCGCTTTCTGCTAGAACGAGCGGTATTCAGAAATAAACGCGTGTTCATTTCTACTCTTGCGCCGGAGCCCATTTCATTTAATGCGTTGGGTGTGTCGTATGTTTACGAAGATTTTCGAGACAGTGGCTTTAAGAACGACTACTTCGATTGGATCGTCAGCCTCTCGACCCTGGAGCATGTCGGGATGGATAACACGATGCTGTACACGAGTGATGTCTCTAAAAGGGAAGACGCTCCTCTTGCCTATTTGGGTGTGGTACAAGAACTCAAGCGCGTTCTGAAACCTGGAGGGCATTTCTATGTGACCGTTCCGTTCGGAAAAGCCCAGACTTACGGATGGTTTCAGATATTCGATGCGCCGATGGTCGATGCACTCATTCAGGCGTTTGCTCCCACCTCGTGTAGCGAATTTCACTTCAGATACTTGCCCGAGGGGTGGAGGGTGTCGACGCGCGAGCAATCTGCCGGCTCGACCTATTTCGACATTCATAACACCAAAACCTATGACGCTGACTTTGCTGCCGCATCGAGGGCGGTCGTCTGTTTAGATCTCCTCAAGTAATGTTGGGCAGGTTACGGGCTTACAAGCAGAGCCGGACAGTCAAGTCGGAGCCCGGAGTAGTTTTTCATTCGGAAGCGAAGATCACGAATATGCGTTCCCCTGAACACATACAAATCGGCGCATTCACGCACGTTCGCGGCGAGCTGTTAACCTTCGCTCACGGTGGACAAATCACGATCGGCAACTACTGTTATATCGGCGAACAGAGCAGGCTGTGGTCATCTGCTCACATTCACATCGGCGACCGAGTCTTGATCGCCCATCTTGTCACGATTCTTGATAATCTGACTCATCCAATCTCGGCTCGTGCCCGCCATGATCACTACCGAGCTATCCTCGAAAAAGGACATCCCAAGGTATTGGATCTGGACGAGCAACCGGTGAAGATTTGTGACGATGTGTGGATCGGATGTTCATCTGTCATCCTTAAAGGGGTTATGATTGGGCAAGGTGCCATAATAGGAGCGGGTAGTGTCGTAACAACCTCTATTCCTCCCTGGACGATCTGTGCCGGAAATCCGGCACGAGTCATTCGTGAACTCACACAAGCAGAACGTGCCTGAATTGTCATCGTGGGAGGAGGCCGTTCTCCGGCTTCGTCACCAACCCGATCAGTGGGCACTTGTGCGGGCGTGCTTCTACGACGATCCACTGGTAGAAGCGGCACAACGTTACCATGCAAGTACGGAATGGCGAGCAGTGTGTCCCTATCTTCCGAAGGAGCAGGGTCAGGCGCTCGACCTTGGCGCCGGCCGGGGCATCGCTTCCTATGCATTGGCACGCGACGGATGGCGAGTAACCGCCGTGGAACCTGATCCGAGCGCTGTTGTCGGTGCCGAGGCCATCAGAAAATTGGCTAAGGAGACTGGTCTTCCTATCGAAGTGGTAGCTCAGTATGGCGAAGCGCTTCCCTTCCCAGATCACTGCTTCGATCTTGTTCATTGTCGCGCCGTGCTCCATCATGCGCGCAATCTTTCAGCACTGTGCCGAGAAGTCAGTCGGGTGCTCAAACCAGGGGGGATTTCCATTGCTACGAGAGAACATGTGATTTCCCGGAAAGCCGATCTCCCCGCATTTCTCGAGTCTCATCCTCTCCATCGCTTGTACGGCGGCGAGCACGCCTATCTCCTCAGCGAATATCAGGCGGCGATCCAAGCTGCAGGTCTCAAGATGACTCACGTGTTAAATCCCTATGCGTCCGACATCAATTTGTTTCCCGATTCGCGCGCTGAATTGAAGCGACGAATTGCGGACCGACTGTATTTGCCCTGGGCGACACTTGTCCCCGGATTCATGATCGACTGGCTTGGGAAGCGCCTCGACCAGCCGGGCCGCCACTTTTCATTCGTCGCCGAGAAGCCGTTGGATGCCTAGCAAGGTTCTCGTCACCGGTGCGGCCGGATTTATTGGTCGGCATGTCGCCAGGCGGTTTTCAGAGGCCGGATGGTCCGTCATCGGATTGGGCCATGGCACATGGTCTTTCGAGGAAGCCCGGTCATGGGGTATAGAGGAGTGGCATGCAGCCGACATCTCGTTCGATGCGCTCTCGGCGTTGGTAGCGGTGCCCGATGCCCTCGTCCATTGTGCGGGCAGTGGGACCGTCGGGTATTCGTTGAGCCATCCGTATCAAGATTTTCAACGAAGTGCAGGGACTGCAGCGGCAGTCTTGGAATACGTGAGACTGCGCGCACCGCTCACGCGCCTCGTTCTATTGTCAAGCGCAGCCGTTTACGGGCAAGGAGGGACAGAGGCTGTTCGAGAAGATGGTCCATTAAATCCAGTGTCCCCATACGGTGTTCACAAGATGTTCGGGGAAATGTTGTGCCGGATGTATGGAGCGCAGTATGGAGTTTCTTCTGCGGTGGTACGATTCTTCTCCGTGTACGGGGACAACTTACGGAAGCAGTTGTTGTGGGATGCGTGCAATAGAGCTGCAAGTGGAGATCTGACTTTTGCCGGGTCGGGGGAGGAGACGCGCGATTGGCTTCACGTCATGGATGCGGCTGAGTTACTGTTCACTGCAGTCGAGTATGCATCATCGCTTTCTCCGGTGGTCAATGGAGGTACGGGCGATTCCCCAACGATCGCCGAGGTGTTGGAAGTGCTGTTTTATGGCCTTGGTATCCATGAGAAACCGGTCTTTTCCGGAATGGCTCGACAGGGAGATCCGCTCCACTATCGGGCTGATGTGGACGCGGCACGGCGGTGGGGTTGGCGTTCGAAGGTTGGCTGGCGGGACGGCGTGCGAGCGTACGCCCAATGGTTCAAGGCTCGACGTTTGTGATTCGTGTCGGCCTTATCCTGACGTTTGACGGAACAACATGGTTGGGGGGAGTCAGTTACTTCCGAAACCTACTCCGTGCGTTGAGAGACTTGCCGCATCCTCGCATTGAACCGATCATCTTCTGCGGTGAACGCACGGAGGAGAGCGTGTTGGCGCAGTTTCCTGCTCAAACCACAGTACGCTCATCGTTGCTGGATGTGGGCAGTTCGTCATGGAATGCACGTCGTATCAGCGCCAAGCTGTGCGGAAGAGACCTATTGCTGGAAGGTCTGCTCCAGCGTCATGGCATCCAGGTGCTCTCCCACCAAGGATTTTTCGGTGGTTTGAGGCGGATTCCGGCGCTCGGCTGGATACCGGATTTTCAGGAGCGACACCTTCCTGAATTTTTCTCCCCAACGGAGATCAGAGCCAGGGTCAGAAAACGCAACCTATTCTGCCGCGTATGTCCCGTCGTTATTCTCTCAAGCCAGGATGCCCGACAAGATCTGGAAGCCCTCGATCGGCGATGTGCAAGCAAGGCAAAGATCCTTCACTTCGTCGCTGATGCCAGGGCTCCTTCCGAGGAGGTGACATGTGCCACGACGAGGCGGCTGGGGGTTACCCAGCCCTATTTTCATTTGCCGAACCAGTTCTGGAATCATAAGAATCACTTGCTGGTGGTGGAGGCCCTCCGACTCTTGCAGGAGCGAGGCGTGAAGGCACGAGTCGTCGCCACCGGCAACACCTCCGACTACCGTCAGCCGGCCTACTTCAATGCGCTCATGCAACGGGTACGCGACGGGGGTGTCGAGGGGTGTTTCGCCATGCTGGGTACGGTGGCGTACGAAGATCTGTACGCTCTTATGGTAGGTTCGGTGGCGGTCATCAATCCGTCCCGGTTTGAAGGCTGGAGCACCACGGTTGAGGAGGCGAAATCGCTCGGTAAGATGGTCCTGTTGTCGGATCTTGGCGTGCATCGGGAACAGGCTCCAAAACGAAGCTGGTACTTTTCGCCGGACAAGGCCGAAGAACTGGCAGCCGGTATGGCTGCGACGCTGGAGTCCTACGATTCCGGCGTTGAGCGCGAGGCGATTCGGGAAGCCCAGGCCTCTTTGCCGGAACGCCGTCGCGCATTCGCCATGGCCTATGAGAACATCGTCCTAGAGGCTGCGGTATGAACCGGTTCCCTCGGTTGTCCGTCACGGTGGTAACACCGAATCTCAACCTTGGTCTATATCTGTCGCAAACCGTGGAGTCGGTCCTGCGCAATCTCGATCCCGGTGACGAATACTTCATCATCGACGGTGGCTCAACGGATGGGAGCGTCGACATCATCCGGCAGTACGAATCTCGACTGACCGGTTGGGTCAGTGAGTCGGATAAAGGCTATGCGGACGCATTGGCGAAGGGGTTCGCCCGGGCGACAGGCGGCATTCTGTGCTGGCTCAACTCCGGCGATCTGCTTTTGTCGGGAGCACTGGATACGGCTCGGCGAGTACTGACTGACACCGGAGCCGATATGATTTTTGGGGACGATTTCTACATCGATGAGGCAGGGTACGTGATTTGTTTCAGCAGGGGATATGTAAAAGCTCTTCAAACCCCCATGTTATACGGAGGATGGACACCGCTCCAAGACGCGTGTTTTTGGCGGCGAGAGTTGTATGAGCGCATCGGTAGGATAAATCCCGCTGTTCGGTATGCGGCGGACTTCGACCTGTTTCTTCGAATGGCGCTTCATGGAACATGCCGATACGTTCCTCTGACCTTCAGCGCCTTTCGCCGTCATGCCGGCCAGAAGTCGATCGCTGGGTCTGATGGCTATCGGAGGGAACGGGAGGATCTCCGTCGCGCGGTGCTTGATGGATTGCCAGGGTCCAAATTGGGAAGAGCTTTTCGTTGCGCTTGGCACGAAGCCGCGATCCGGTGGCGAGTGCATGTCTCACAGCGACGTTGGAGACGAGATGATCTGGTTGGGCAGCCCGTTGAGATGTTGCCATGCCTCCAATATTGGCCGTTGGAAGCCGGCCCAAACCGGCCTCGGCAAAAGAAAATGACGCGCTGCGCAGACTTATGACAGGCTTCCTTTCTCATCATCGAACCAGAAGGGCGATGCCTGGTATTGGGATCTCAAGCCGGACTATCGTCCCGATGAGGTGTTTGAGCTGTGACGAACGAATCCTTGGCCAAGAGCTATGCGTAATCAAGACGTGGTTCCCCGACATGCGAGCGACTGATTGGTTTCGAGCCTGTCCGCATCGCTGTACATTCGAGGTCTCATGAGCCATGCCGCCATGGCCAAGCAGTTTGAGCACGCAAGCCCGTTTTTCCATGATGTCTTCAAATACTGGAGTATCACCCATCGGGTATGCCCTTAGCAAATCTTCATCTCTCACCGCCGTCGTGAGACATCAGTTCCGCAACAGTGCGATTGTCCGGTGGGGTACAGCGTTCTTGGGCCCCCACTTCTTTACCAGCCTTGGAGCATTGCCTCGCTATCTTGTGGAATGGAAAATCTATAATAAGAAGGCCGCCACACAACTGATTGCTTTCCGAGATTCTTACCCATGCCTTGCTGATCGTGTCGTGGCCACGCCGTTTGATCCGCACTATTTCTTTCAGGCCGCGTGGCTCGCGCGGCGGTTACATGAGAAGAAGCCCTCTCTCCATGTCGATGTCGGCTCAAGTGTCATGATGATGAACGTGTTAAGTGCCGGTGCGAAGACCGTGTTTGTTGACTATCGGCCTCTTCGAGTCCAGCTCTCAAACTTCCTTCCGCTTGGTGGGGATATTATTCGGTTGCCCTTCCACACCGGGAGCATCACGTCATTGTCGTGCCTTCATGTCCTCGAACATGTCGGACTTGGTCGGTATGGGGACCCCATCAATCCGGCTGGGAGCCTTCTAGCCGCTACCGAACTACAGCGTGTGTTGGAGCCTGGCGGAACGCTGTTTCTATCGGTGCCGCTCGGACGCGAGCGGGTTTGTTTCAATGCGCATCGAGTATTCTCGCCTAGCACGGTCGGCGGGTTCTTCCAGGAGCTTCAGCTCAAGGCTTTCTCCCTTGTGGACGATGCCGGACAGTTCAACGAGAAGGTTGCACCGGAAGCTGCCGCCGATCTCGACTATGGGTGCGGCCTTTTTGAGTTCGTGAAGGTACGTGAGTAACGGGTTACGCGCTTGGCTGGCTCAGAGTGAACTGTTCGCCTATAACGTGGTGCGGCGCGATCGTTGGATTGCGCAACAGGCGTCGCTGGTGCCGAGCGGGACAAGAGTGCTGGATGTCGGTGCCGGCTCCTGTCCCTATCGAGCGTTGTTCGCACACTGCGACTACCGCACGCAGGACCTCGCTCCGCTGCGGGGTGACCAGCTGAGACATGGCGGCTATGGAGTACTCGACTTCGTGTCGGATGTGACCGCCATCCCGGTACCCGACGGCACCTTTGGAGTTGCGCTTTGTACAGAGGTGCTGGAGCATCATCCCGAGCCCATCCGGGTAGTCTACGAATTAGCGAGGATTCTTCAGCCGGGAGGAATGCTCATTCTCACCGCGCCGCTTGGATCAGGAATTCATCAAGAGCCCTACCATTACTACGGCGGCTATACACCCTGGTGGTACGAACGCTTTCTCAAGGCGGCCGGATTCGAGGAAATCAACATTGAACCGAACGAGGGCTCGTTTCGATTCTTCGGGCAGGAATCCGTAAGGTTTATTCAAACGACCGGTCCATTGAGCCCGCTTCCAGTGGGCATTCGGCTGCTCTGGCTTCCGATGTGGATTCTGTTGTTTCCTGTCCTTGGCTTGATCGTTCCCCTGTGCTGCAAATGGCTGGATAAGTTCGACCGCGAGAGGCGTTTTACAGTCGGCTACCATGTCACGGCGCGACGGGCTTGGTCGGCGTAATGTCATGAAGATATTATGCGTATTGGGAGAGCATGCCTACGGCGACCCCTCACGCGGAGAAGGCCCAGAATACGCGAACTTTCTCCCTGGTTTGCGGCGTTTGGGGCATCAAGTGCATTTCTTCGAGTCCTTGTCCCGCACTCCCCACGATGATTTTTCTCGGTTGAATCAAGCATTGTTGAAACGTGTGGAGGAGACGAGCCCGGATGTCCTTTTCTGCGTTCTGATGCATTATGAGGTTTGGACCGAGACCATCCGAATCATCCGGAACAGCGGAGCCTGGGTCGTCAATTGGTCGACTGATGATTCCTGGAAATATCGGATGTTCTCCAAGCTGATCGGTTCGGAATTCGATCTCTTCGTGACGACCTACCGGCAGATGATCGAACGCTACCATCAGGACGGTATCGATTCGGTCTGCCTCTCTCAGTGGGCAGCCAATGCCGATACCCTGATGCTCCCCCTGCCTGCTGCTGCCTGCCGATATCCTGTGAGCTTTGTCGGCGCAGCATACGGGAATCGTCGAGCCATGATCGCCAGGCTTCGTCACGAAGGGATCGAGGTCGCCTGTTTCGGCCATGGATGGCCGGAAGGTCCCGTTGAGACCAAGCGCATGGGAGAAATTATTCGTCAATCGCAGGTTAGCCTTAATTTCAGCGACGGAGCCCACGGTCGTTCGGATCCTGCAAGGCGACAGATCAAGGCGCGTATCTTCGAGGTGCCGGGATATGGAGGCTGTCTTTTGACTGAGAAGACTCCGAACCTCGATCAGTACTTCCACATCGGGGAAGAAGTTCTGACCTTCGAAGGCGCCGACGAGGTGGTCGAACAGGTCAAATCGCTGCTCGCTCATCCTGAGCGGCGAGATGAGATTGCGCGACGCGGCTTTGACCGAGTGCGACGCGACCATACGTATGGGAGGCGCTTTGAAGGAATATTGGCTGAACTTAACGAACGGGCGGCACGACGACCTCATCAGCCGATCGACTGGGCGACGTTTGAGGCTGCGGCCGATCACCACCGACGAAGTCCTGCGCTTAAGCTGATCCGAGCTTTTTTGATCAGTGTCGCGTCTGTGATGTTTGGCAAGCGACGGGGTCCGCGCGCCGCACGTCGGCTGACCTTCGAACTCTCCTGGCGTTTGCGAGGAGCCTGGACCTACAGCGCCGCTGGTTGGCCGGGGCGGATGTTTTACAGGGAAAGTTAACAGGATGTTGAAAAAGTTCTCCAGCTTTGTTCTCGTATCGCTCAAGGCCTCAATGTACCGACCACGTACGCCTCGGCCTTTCGCTCACTGCGGCCTCGCTGGAAGACCTTTTTGAACATCCTGCAACAACGCAATTTGTCAACTGTCTATCATAAATGAATGCGAGCCCTCTGGTCACTGTTGCGATGTCGGCGTACAACGCGTCCGGGACGATTGATCTTGCGTTGCGGTCCATTCTGGCCCAAACGTATCAAGACTGGGAATTGATCGTCGTCGATGATGGCTCGACCGATCGGACCGCAGAGAGCATATTGCATGTGAAGGATTCCCGAATCCGATTCATTCAAGAGCCGTTAGGGAATCTGGGGCTCGCCGCACGGTTGAATCAATGTGTGCATCTAGCTAGGGGACGGTATGTCGCCAGGATGGATGCCGACGATGTAGCGTATCCACAGCGTCTTGAACGGCAGGTTCAGTTCCTTGAAGAACATCGCGGGATCGATCTGCTGGGAACCGGTGCTATGATTTTCAAGGGGGAAGGCGAGGTCATCGGGTGCTACCCGACGGCAAGCTCACACGAAGCCATTTGCCGACGACCATGGTGGGGGTTCCCGCTTGCCCATCCGACATGGATGGGCAAACGGACCTGGTTCTTATCTCATCCCTATTCCGATGAAGATACCCGGTGCGAAGATCAAGCGCTCCTTCTTCAAAGTTTTTCTTACAGTCGCTTTGCGGCGTTGGAGGAAATCCTCTTGGGCTACCGTCTGGACAACATTTCGGCCAGAAAATTGGGGCGAGGTCGATTGAACTATTGTCGCCGGCTTTTACGGCGAGTGGACGATATCCCTTCCGCGATGATTTCTGTGCAAGGAGTGTTAGTTCATAGCCTCGGGTTTGGACGGGACGTTCTGCTCGATTTCGCAGGAACGCTGAACCGATGGTCACGGAGCTCATTTCAGGTTGCCAACGACAGGGTTCTGAAGGAGTGGCAGGTAGTGTGGAAGCACATTATTTCACAGGAGACGGACTGCAGTATGATGTCCGTCAAGAGTTGATTGGTCGGGTGTGAGTTTGCGGATACGTTCGACTCCGAAAATTTTGTTTCTAGTCACCGAGGACTGGTATTTTCGCCTCCACTGGATGGGACTTGCTCAAGCTGCGCGAGATGCAGGGTTTGAAGTGTTGCTTGCCATGCGTGTTCAAGAACACGGTTCAGAGATCCGCGGACAAGGTTTCAAACTTTTCCCCGTCAACATTCTTCGCCGGAGTATAAACCCTATTCGAGAGTTTCTCACCCTTGTGGAGCTGGCTCGGCTCTACCGGGCTGAAAAACCCGATCTTGTCTATCATATCGCCATCAAGCCGATTCTCTATGGATCCATAGCCGCTCGTCTTGGAGGCGTTCCTTTCGTGATGAATGTTTTTGCAGGATTAGGGTATGCATATACGAACGAAGAGTTGAGAGCGAGACTGCTCCGTCTGTTCCTAAGGTTCGGGTTGAGCGTGGCCTGCAGATATGCCGGCGCAATTGCCGTATTTCAGAATGACGAGGATCAGGTCGAACTCGTGCGTGATCGCATTGTGCGGCAAAGTCAAACTCGAATCATTCGAGGGACGGGCGTCGATACTGATAGATTTAGGCCGACTTCCGAAGAGAGCCCAGAACCGATCATTCTCTTGCCCTGTCGGATGTTGTGGGATAAGGGCGTTGGTGAATTCGTCGAAGCTGCACGGTTGATAGGGCGGATGAAATCCCCTGCTCGTTTTGTGCTTGTTGGGCGATGTGACGAAAGCAATCCGGCGAGCATTCAGTCGGAGCAATTACATCAATGGCAGGAAGAAGGGGTGATAGAGTGGTGGGGACACAGGAGTGATATGCCGGTGGTGTTTGGAAATGCCGCCGTTGTCGTATTGCCCTCCTATCGCGAGGGATTACCTGTGAGTCTGTTAGAGGCGGCTGCATGTGGCAAACCTATTATTGCTACCGATGTTCCGGGTTGTCGTGAAGTCGTCCGCGATCGTGTCAACGGCCTTCTCATCCCTCCAAAGAATGCCATTGCGTTAGCAGATGCAATCATATTGTTATTGGAAAATGCTGAATTGAGGCATGAGTTGGGCGGTCGAGGGAGGGAGATTGTGGTGAAGGAATTTTCCTCGACAATAGTGATTCAACAAACCTTGGCTCTGTATCACGAGCTGCTCAAAAGAGCTGCGCCTGATTCTTGATGGGGGTCTATCTGCCTAAAATGCCAGGGGTTGATCGGACTGTTTGACGTAGCATGCGGGTTCTGGTGACAGGCGCCTCGGGGTTTTTAGGATCGGCTCTTGTTCCGGAGCTCTGTCAATCGGGATGCCAAGTACGTGCGGTCGTTCGCGAACCGAACCGAAACCTCGCGTTCCCCTCGAGGGGCGAGACGATAGCCGCCGACATCTGTCATTCATTACAAACCGAAGAAATGGCGAGAGACTGCGACGCCATCGTGCATCTGGCGGCGAAGGTCCATGCCATCGATGATTCCGGAGCCGAGACGGACTATGAAGCCGTCAACGTCCAAGGCACGAGACATATCCTTGATGCAGCCGTGAAATCCGGAGTCAATCGCATCGTATTTGTAAGTTCGGTCAAAGTGTTCGGCGAGGAGACGAGGAGGTGCGTCGATGAAACGCAGGTTCCCGATCCCCAGACTGCCTACAGTCGATCAAAATGGCGGGCGGAGCAACTAGTTTCGGAGTACGCTGAGCGATATGGCCTCACGGCTGTTTCGCTCCGGCTTCCGATGGTCTATGGTCCGACCAAGAAAGGCAACCTGTATCGAATGATGGAAGCGATCGATCAGGGGCGGTTTCCGGCCTTGCCTCGCCTCTCGGCGGTCCGGAGTCTTTTGCATGTCGAGAATTTTGTGCAGGCGGTGTTGCTGTGCCTTCGTGTGCCGTGTTTTAATCGAGCCGCGTATATCGTGACCGATACCGAGCCGTATTGCGTGACCGACATCTATGATTGCTTGCGGGCCGGATTAGGGAAGCCTCATCCCCGATGGCGAGTACCGCTCTGGATGCTCAAAAGCGGTGCGCGGTGCGGCGATGGGCTTCGATTCATCGGTGGCCCGCAGGTTCCCTTGACGACGGAACAACTGACCAAGCTTATCGGCTGTGCCTGGTATAGCTCAGCGGCCATCGAGCGAGAATTGGATTATCGAGCGACGTACTCCTTCGAGAAAGCGGTCCCTGAGCTGATTGCGTTTTATCGCGAAGCTGCGGGTCCGGCTTGCCGAAAGCGCTCGGGTTGATCCGGACCGACCTGATGAACCATACACGTTGGTTTCTGCTTGTTTCTTCCAGAGGCAAGCGTTAGCAGCTCACGACACCACCATGCCGATCATCATCCTCGCCCTTCCTGCAGTTTTGGCTTTTGTTTCCGCTTGGTGGATCACAAGAAAGTTGTGCTCACCGAATTCGTTCCTCTCAATACTCGCTCATCCCAACGAACGGACAATGCATTCCATGCCGACCCCCCAGACCGGTGGGTTAGCCGTCATTGCCGGTGTGGTGATCAGTCTCGTTCTGGCTGCCAGTGTGTTGGCGATTCTCCAACCCTCGAAGCCTATATTGCCGAAAGGCTTGGCGTCAGGGAGTGTGTGGATTGTGATTTCGATGCTCCTCATCTTTGTCGTCTCCTTCATCGATGACTGTATAGGTCTTCCTGCAAGGCTGCGTCTGGGTGTTCAAGCGCTCTCCGCTTTCATCATCATTGGGGGTATCGGCTTGACTTTGTCTTCCATCCCAATACCAGGAGGACCGAATATCCCGCTTGGGATAGCCGCAATTCCGGTCAGTGTCCTTGTCCTCCTCTGGATGGCGAACCTCTATAACTTTATGGACGGTATGGACGGCTTCGCAGGCGGAATGACGTTTTTTGGGTTCGGATTTCTCGCATATTTCGGGTGGCAGGCCCATTTTCCGGTCATGCTCATCATCGCTACGTTCGTTGCGATGGGCGCGCTGGGATTTCTCACCCATAATTTCCCACCTGCACGTATATTCATGGGCGATGCGGGGAGCATTACCATTGGATTCTTGGCAGGGACATTGATGATCCTTGGAGTTCGCGACGGAATATTCGAGTTGTGGGTCCCGGTCATGATCTTCTCCCCATTCATTGTGGACGCGACGGTGACTCTGATCCGACGGGTGCTCCGTCGCGAAAATATCTGGCAAGCTCACCGGGAGCATTATTATCAGCGATTGGTCTTGAGCGGATGGAGCCATCGTCGGACCGTGCTTGCAGAGTATGGAGTCATGGTTCTGTGCGGAGGACTGGCCGTTTTGTATCACCACTCGACGGACAAAGTGCGACTCATTATCCTTGCTGTATGGGTCGGCATGTTTTTTCTGTTCCGAAGCTTGGTTGGCAAGTTGGAAGGGAATGGGAAGATCGCCGGCTCCCTTCGAGATCCTGTTCCATCCGGCAGAGACGCTGAAGCGCCGGTTGTGTCGGTTCAAGACCCTCCACATGTCGTCGTCAAGACATAGCGTGACCGGGCTCAATTCTGCCTCCTCCCAACAGAGGAATCCAAGCGACTTATTGGGTCTTGCTGTTCGGCTACGCGATGAAGGCCGCCTTTTTCGTCGCGGTAATTCCGAAATGGAGGATTTGTTCAAGGGCAGCATCGATCGGTTCTGCGAAATCGCGGCCCGGCTGAGCGGAGCCAAGCGGGTGCTTGATGTCGGGTCCGGACAAGGTTTATTGCTCTTGTTTCTGGCCGAACTGGGTCATGAGTGTCATGGGCTCGATGTGAAGGATCAGCCTTCGATTTACCCTGATACGTATGGGAAAGGCATCACGTTTCAGGTTTGCAATGTGGAAGCCGATGCGATTCCCTATCCTGATGCATCGTTCGATGCCGTGGTGTGCTGCCAGGTGCTTGAACATTTTTCACATTCTCATCTGCCGGCGGTCCGTGAAATGAGGCGAGTGTTGCGGCCGGGAGGAGTCCTGGAGGTCGACGTGCCCAACGTTGCCAGCTTTAGAAACCGGAGTCGTCTGTTGCGAGGAAAGCATATTACCTACGACTATGCCGATCACTATCTCCATGCGACCCCGATTCTCTACAAAGGGATGTCGTATTATCCTCTCCGACACAATCGCGAGTTTACCCGGGGTGAGTTGGAGTTGCTGCTGGACTCGGCGGGGTTCGAAAGATATGAGGTGTCCTTCCTCAAGTCCAGGCGGTACCGCGAGGGGATGGAGCGGATGAAATCAGTGGGGACGGCGATGAAAGACATGATTCCGTCCCTTCGGAAATCCTTGATCGCGTTCGCCTACAAGTGATGAGTTGGACGAAGGACAGGATGCAGATGGAGGCGAGGCGAGCGGCGGGCTGGACGACGACCGCGCTCGGGTTCACCATTCCGATGTGGGTTGTTGCCGACAGCATCCTGATCGGGCTCCTCATTGTCTGTTGGACAGCCAGCGGCGAATGGCGAGAAAAGCTTCGTCGAATCACTGCGAACCCTGTGGCGGTGAGCGTGCTCTTGTTGTTTGGATGGCTGCTGCTGGGAACCCTGTGGGGTGGGGGATCTTTACAGGAACGAGCCCTGTCGATCAAGAAATATGCGGACCTCTTACTCATCCCTGTGCTGATTTCGATGGCGATTGATGTTCAGGAGCGAAATCGCGCGATCCTGGCGCTCGCGGCCTCGTTGGTCGTGACGTTGGTGTTGTCCCTTGTCTTGAGCATGGGAACCCTTCTCCCCACCAGCGGAGCCCTTAATTGCGACCCGTCCAATCCCTGTGTTTTCAAAAAACACACCACCCATAACGTGCTGATGGCGTTCGGCGCGTTACTCTTTGCCGTGTTGGCCTGGCAGTCTCAAGACAGACGAGTGCGATGGGGGTGGAGTCTTGTCTCGCTTTTGGCTGTCGGGAATGTTTTGTTGATGGTCCAGGGCCGAACGGGGTATGTGGTGCTGGCCGGACTTGCCATCCTGGCCTTTCATTCGACCTTGGGGTGGCGAGGAATACTCGCAGCGATTGTGGTACTCACCGTATCATTTTCGACCGCGTACCAGGCTTCGTCTTCATTCCACGAACGAGTGAATCTTGCCGTTTCCGGTGTCACACAGTGGAATCCAAAGGTGGCTGTAGTCGATGATGCTGTAGGTTGGCGATTGGAATATTTCTATCACACAGCCGAGATCATTCAGGACCACCCACTGATCGGAGTAGGTACGGGAGGGTTTGTTCAAGCGTACCGATCGCGTACGGAACAAGCCGGTCTGGATGTTCCGCCCCATCCCCACAATCAATACCTGTTTATCTTGGTGCAAGTCGGTATAGTCGGGCTCGGTTTACTGCTCTGGTTGTTCGTGCAACAGTGGAGATGGACCGCTCTTAACCGTGATGCAGCGTACGGATTGCTTGCCAAAGGGGTAGTGGTGACTATAGCGGTCGGAAGTTTCTTCAACCCCTTTCTCGTGGACCATACTGAAAAACTGTTTTACTGTTTGTTTTCCGGTCTCATGTATTCCAGGACCGATCCCCAACTCGATATGAGGACATGAGGATTTCGACTTATATCATTGCCTTCAACGAGGCGAAGAAAATCGCCGATACCATCAACAGTGTGCTGTGGGCCGACGAAATCATTGTGGCCGATTCCGCCAGTACCGATGAAACGGCTCGGATCGCGCAGGACTTGGGAGCCCGTGTCGTCCAGATCCCGTTCCAGGGATTCGGCCATCTGCGGAATCAAGCCATCAATGCCTGTACGCATGAATGGATTTTCAGTCTCGACACGGACGAGCAGTGCACGCCGGAGGTCCGTGATGAAATCCTCATGATTCTTGCCGGAACTCCCGCTCATGACGCATATCTTGTGCCGAGACAGAATTACTTCATGGGACGTTGGATCGAACATTCCGGCTGGTATCCGAATTTCCGACAGCCTCAATTGTTTCGAAAGGGGTCTATGAAATACGCGGAATCTCCCGTCCATGAAGGGTACGAAGTATTGACTGCCAAGCCGGTCGGTCGGTTGGAGCATGCGATTTGGCAGATTCCGTTCAGGGACTTCGAAGAGGTCGTCAAGAAGGCCAACCGGTATTCGTCGCTCGGGGCGCTGAAGTTGGCCGATCAAAAGGTGTCGATGGGGACCGCGTTGTTTCATGGCATCTGGTCGTTCCTCAAACATTATGTGGCAAAGCGGGGGTTTCTGGATGGCTGGGCCGGGTTTGTCATTGCCTTCGGAAATTTCGAAGGAACGTTTTATCGCTATGCCAAGCGGTTTGAACAGCAAGAGGGGTGGCCGCTTCCTAAACAAGTGCCTCTTCAACGCCATGGCAACTCACGATCGAAATGAAAACAGCGGTGATCGTGACGACATACAATCGCCCTGATGCACTGGCAGCTGTACTGGAAGGTTACAGTAGTCAAAGCGATCACGATTTCGGGCTTGTGGTCGCGGATGACGGGTCGAAGGAGGAGACGGCTGAGGTCGTGAAGCAATATGCACGGCGCACGCCGTTTCCGCTGACGCATGTGTGGCACGAAGACCGGGGATTTCGAGCGGCCGCCATCCGCAATCGAGCCGTCGCGTCGACGGATGCCGACTATGTGGTGTTCACAGATGGCGACTGTGTTCCTTCGCGTCATTTCGTGCGTGTCCATAAGCAGCTCGCCGAACCAGGCTACTTTCTCGGATCGAATCGTGTGTTGCTCTCGGCCGGGTTGACGAGCCATGTGTTGGGTCAGCGGCTGCCGATTCACGCCTGGAGTGGTATCGATTGGATACAATCCTGGTCTCGGCGCGAAGTCAATCGGCTGCTTCCCCTGATCACACTGCCCGATGCTCCGTTCCGAAAATGGATGCCGGATCGTTGGAGAGGGATCAAGACCTGCAATCTCTCCATATGGAGGACCGACTTGATCCGTGTGAACGGACTGGACGAGTCCTACGAAGGGTGGGGGTTGGAGGATTCAGACTTGATCATTCGGCTTCGCCGTGCCGGAGTCAAGCATAAGAATGCTCGCATGGCTGCGACGGTGTTTCATTTATGGCATCCTGAACAGGATCGCATGAGGCTACCCGACAATCAGCAACGCCTGGATGATCTTTTGCGGTCGACCAAGGTTCGAGCCGCCATTGGACTCGACCACTATGGTGGTCGCTGATGCCGACAGGCCATCGTCTCGATGACAAAATCCGGATTGCGAAATGAAGGGCGAAATGCATAGTGCATTGGTGGTGTGCACGCGTCGGATCGGAGATGTGCTGTTGGCCACGCCGGTCGTTCGTTCGCTCAAGGCGGCGTTGCCCCATCTGATGATCGATATGCTCGTGTTCGAAGGGACTCAGGATATCGTATCGTCTAATCGTGATATCCGACGAATCTGGACCATTCCTGAACATCCTCCGATCGGGACTCATCTGAGATTGCTCCGTTCGATCTGGCGCCGCTATGATGTCGCCCTTTCAGTCTTAGCCGGCGATCGCCCCACCTTTCACGCGTGGGTCGCCGGCCGATATCGCGTGGGAACGTTGTTACCGGACGGCAAGTCGTGGTGGAAACGGACCCTGCTCCATGAATGGATTCCGTTCGATAACTTGTCTACTCATACGGTCGTGATGAATCTGCGGTTGCTTGCACCGTTAGGAGTCAAACCGCTAGGGACACCGGTTGTCAGTTGGAAAAACGAGGATGAAGCAACCGTTCATCGCCGGTTTCCCGGGGTAGAGACTCATCGGCGATATGCCGTTCTGCATGTCTCGCCGAAGTTTGTCTACAAAACCTGGTCGGTGGCCGGTTGGGTCGCGCTTGGACGGTGGCTAGTCGATCAGGGGCTTGTGGTCGTGGTGGCAGGAGGGGCGTCGGATCAACGAGCCTACAGCGAACAAGTGGTCGAGGGTCTCCGGGATGCGGTGAATCTTGTCGGTCATCTGACCTTGCCGGCGCTCGGGTATCTGCTCAGCCGCGCAGCTCTGTATGTCGGAACGGATACCGCCGTGAGTCATATGGCAGCAGCCATCGGTGCACCGACCGTCGTCCTGTTTGGGCCATCGAACCCGGTGAAGTGGGGGCCCTGGCCGAAGAACTTCCCTGTCACAGCACAGAGTCCGTGGAAAACCCATGGATCGCAACGGCTGGAGAATGTCTACTTGCTTCAAGGAGAAGGAGACTGCGTGCCTTGCTTGGGCGAGGGCTGCGATCGCCATATCAATAGTTTGAGCAAGTGTCTGCAAGAGTTGTCCGTGAATCGTGTCATTCAGGTCGTCGAAATACTGTTGGCGGAGCGTGAGTCCTTCGTTCGGACATCAGGATTCGCATGAAACAGGCCGTAGCCAAATTATTTCACTCCATCGCCGGTCGGTATGGGAGCCGGGTGCTCGATCATCGCTCGATTCTCGTTATCGGCGCGCAGCTGGTTCTGATCCTGACGGCCAATGTGACCGCCTTTGCGCTGCGCTTTGAGGGCGATATTCCTCACGAATATCGGCAGATCATGTGGGATCATCTGCCCGCCCTTTTGCTGATATTCGGTGCCGGTCTATGGGCATTTGGGGTTCATCGAGGGCTTTGGAGATATGTCGGTCTTCACGATCTGGGCAAGATCCTTTTGGCCTCTCTGACCAGCGCAGCGGTATTTTACGGAGTGATCCATCTTATCGGAGGTATTACCCAGTATCCTCGATCCGTGATCATCTTGACCGGGCTGTTGAATGGATTGTATTTGGCGGGCATCCGATTAGCCGTGCGGGGGTTCCGTGAGTGGCTCCAGGTCGTCGGTCCTCGTGCACGACGCGTGTTGATCGTCGGTGCCGGAAATGCGGGCGAGCTGTTGGTCAGGGACATGTTGTCCGATGCAAATTATGACTGCCGTCCGGTGGGGTTCGTGGACGACGATCCTATCAAGCGTAAAAAAAGGATCCATGGAATCCCGGTTGTAGGGACCATTGCCGATACCAAGCAGGCAGCCGATAGGCTGGATGCCCAAGAAATCATCGTCGCCATTCCATCGGCTTCGACGGCGGTGAAACAGAAAATTCTGGCGGCTTCAGAAGGGTGCAGCGTGCCGATTAAAACCTTGCCCGATATCAAGCAACTCTTGGTCGATCCCATCTCTCTGCAGCAAGTACGGCCGATGAAACTGGAAGATTTGCTGCAGCGCGAACCGATCCAAACGGATCGTCAGGAACTGCGCCCTCTCATCGCTGGAAAGGCGGCATTGGTGACCGGAGCGGGGGGGTCGATCGGATCGGAATTGTGCCGGCAGATCGCGCGATACAAACCGGCATGTCTGGTGTTGTTCGAACGGTATGAAAATGCCCTCCATTCGCTCCTGCTCGAGTTGAGAGAGGAACATCCTGAGGCGATGATCCTCCCCGTCATCGGAGATGTTACGGTGCCGGACCGAGTATCGGAGGTGTTCAATCAGACGCGTCCGGATATCGTGTTCCATGCTGCTGCGCACAAACATGTTCCGCTTATGGAGCTGAACCCGAAGGAAGCGATCCGGAACAATATCCTTGGGACTCGTGTGGTCGCCGAAGTCGCCTTGCAAACCGGCGTTGACCGATTTGTGCTGATCTCTACGGATAAGGCCGTCAATCCGTCGAGCGTCATGGGTGTCACCAAGAGAATTGCGGAGCATTTGGTGCAGGAGTTCAATCACACCGGTCTCACGAAGTTTACGGTCGTGCGGTTCGGCAATGTGTTGGGCAGCAATGGGAGCGTGGTGCCCCTGTTCTCCGAACAGATCCGGAAGGGTGGTCCGGTGACCGTGACCCATCCGGAGGTCAAGCGGTTCTTTATGACGATTCCGGAGGCCGTGCAGCTGGTTCTCCAAGCGAGCGTGATGGGACGGAGAGGAGAAGTCTTCGTCCTCGATATGGGGGAACAGATCAAAGTCGCCGATCTGGCCAGAAACATGATCGTGCTGGCCGGCCTCGTTCCAGGGAAGGACGTCGACATAGTCTTTACCGGACTGCGGCCGGGAGAAAAATTGTACGAGGAGCTGTTTGAGGACTGTGAACGGGTCGAGCCGACCGTCCATCCGAAAATTCATCGCGCCATTGGATCTCCTGTTCCCGTCAGCGAGCTGAGTGAATGGCTGGAGTCGTTGGAGACTACTCTTTCGAAGCTGGACGAAGAAGAGCTGCTTCAAGATCTTAAGCGACTTGTTCCAAGTTTTCACCCTGTCCTATCTCAACGGATGGCCTGACAGCATGTTGACAGAGCCCACCATCGTCGGTCGCGCATCGTTCACATGCAACATACAAGCATCCCAATAGAGGCATGAGCATTCTGGTCACCGGCGGTGCCGGGTTTATCGGTGCCAACTTCGTTCTTGACTGGCTGGCGCAACACGAGGAGCGCCTGATCAATCTCGACAAGCTCACCTATGCGGGCAATCTGGACAATCTTGCCGGCCTACAAGGGGATACGAGGCATCTGTTCGTGCGAGGCGATATCGGAGATACGGCGCTCGTCGATCGACTGCTGGCCGAGCACCGTCCTCGTGCGGTGGTCAATTTCGCGGCTGAGAGTCATGTCGATCGCTCCATTCACGGTCCCGGCGAATTCATCCAGACCAACATCGTCGGCACCTTTCACTTGCTTGAATCCCTGCGGGCCTATTGGCAAGCGCTGGACGGCGAGGCCAAAGAGGGCTTCCGTTTTCTACACGTGTCCACCGACGAAGTGTACGGCTCGTTAACGAGAGAGGCTCCATCCTTCAGCGAAACGAGTCGCTACGAGCCCAACAGTCCCTATTCGGCCAGTAAGGCGGCCAGCGATCATCTGGTGCGCGCCTACCACCATACCTATGGGTTGCCGGTTCTTACGACCAATTGTTCAAATAATTACGGTCCCTATCACTTTCCCGAAAAACTCATTCCACTCTGTATCCTGAATGCGTTGGCAGGCAAACCGCTTCCTCTGTATGGCGACGGCCGGCAAGTGCGAGACTGGCTGTACGTCAAGGACCACTGCAGTGCCATCCGGCTCGTGCTCGAAAGCGGGCGCGTGGGCGAAACGTATAACATCGGCGGCTGGAACGAAAAAGCCAATCTCGATGTTGTGCAAACCCTCTGCGATATCCTAGACGGACTCCGCCCACGTTCCGATGCCAAGAGGTATGCCGACCAGATCACCTTCGTCAAAGATCGTCCCGGTCACGACCGCCGCTATGCCATCGACGCGAGCAAACTCGAACGGGAACTAGGGTGGAAGCCCCAAGAAACATTTGAAACAGGCATCCGCAAGACGGTTGCTTGGTATCTGGATAACCAGAGTTGGGTTGCCAACGTCACCAGCGGTACCTACCGCAATTGGATCGACAAGCAATACGGCACCTGAGTGCGATGAGGATACTGTTAACCGGCAAGCAGGGTCAGGTCGGTTTTGAGTTGCAACGTGCATTGGCTCCCTTGGGTGAGATCGTCGCTGTGGGTTACGCTGAGTGTGATTTGTCCGACGCCTCTGCGATCTCCGGTTTGGTACGATCGGTTAAACCAGGCCTGGTGATCAATCCTGGAGCCTACACTGCCGTGGACAAGGCAGAAGCAGAGCCCGAGCTGGCTCACGCCGTCAATACTGTCGCGCCGGGTGTCCTTGGAGAAGAAGCGGCGAAGCTGGGTGCATGGGTGGTGCATTATTCAACCGACTATGTGTTCGATGGCACCAAGCTAGGTGCCTATACAGAAGAGGACCTGACGAACCCCCTCAATGTCTATGGGCGCACCAAAAGGGACGGCGAGATCGCGCTGGAAGCAACCGGCGCGCGGCATCTGATCCTTCGCACGAGTTGGGTGGTCGGAGCCCAGGGGAAAAACTTTGCGAAAACGATCCTGCGATTGGCTCGTGAACGAGAAAGTTTGAACGTCGTGGCGGATCAATATGGGGTGCCGACATCTGCGGCCTTGCTCGCGGACGTGACGGCGCAGTTGGTTAGGCAGAGACAGCGTGAGGGGGCTGAAAACTTTCCCTTCGGCCTGTATCATCTCGTGCCAGGTGGGGAGACAAACTGGTGTGAGTATGCGCGGGTGGTCCTGTCGGAGGCCAAGGCTCTTGGCAAGTCGCTCAAACTTTCACCGGATTCGATCTGTGCGATTGCCTCGTCGGAATATTTCACCGCCGCGAAGCGTCCTACCAATTCACGGTTGGATACCACGAAGCTACGCCGTTGCTTTGGCCTGGAATTGCCTGAGTGGCAAAGCGGCGTCCGGCACATTCTTCAACAGATTCTGACTGACTCATGAGCACACGCAAAGGCATCATCCTCGCCGGTGGCTCCGGCACTCGTCTGTATCCGGTGACGCAAGCGGTCTCCAAGCAGTTGCTCCCGGTCTTCGACAAACCGATGATCTACTATCCGCTCAGTGCGCTCATGTTAGCGGGGATCCGGGATATCCTCATCATCTCCACACCTCAGGACACCCCACGCTTCGAGCAGCTGCTGGGGAGCGGTAATCAGTGGGGGCTGGATATCCAGTATGCCGTACAGCCCTCGCCCGATGGGCTGGCACAGGCGTTTCTGATCGGCGGGTCGTTCATCGGGAACAATCCCTCTGCCTTGGTGCTGGGCGATAACATCTTTTATGGCCATGATTTTCACAATCTGCTCGGCAACGCCATGCTGCGCACGAAAGGGGCGACGGTCTTTGCCTACCATGTGCATGACCCGGAGCGGTACGGTGTGGTCGAATTTGATGCAAAGGGCAACGTCCTCTCGTTGGAAGAAAAGCCGAGGCAGCCCAAGTCGCACTATGCCGTGACCGGACTCTATTTTTACGACCATCAGGTGGTTGAGTTTGCCAAGAGCCTCAGACCTTCCCGACGCGGTGAACTGGAAATTACGGACCTAAATCGCTTGTATCTGGAACAAGGCACACTCAAAGTCGAAATCATGGGGCGTGGGTATGCCTGGCTGGACACTGGCACGCATGAATCGCTCCTCGATGCGAGCCAGTTCATCGCCACACTAGAAAACAGGCAAGGATTGAAGGTGGCATGTCCCGAAGAGATCGCCTACAGACAGCGATGGATCGATGCCACTCAGCTTGAAAGACTCGCCAAGCCGCTGGACAAAACCGGTTACGGGCGGTATCTGTGTCGCCTGCTGGAAGAAAACGTCTTTTAATGAAGGCCACGCTGCTCGATCCGACAATTGCAGGGCAAGGTGGTGCGTCTCGTGAAGGGGCTGTCTTGTTAGAAGCGGAGTGTTTCGAGTGACCAGCGCAACCAGGTCCTTATCTCAGAGCGTCAATCCTCATGCCGCGCACGCGGTATCGATTGCGGCCTTGCTGCGGAGCCTCTGGAGGAACCGAGGGCTTATTGTACAGATGACCAGGCGCGAGGTGATCGGTCGCTATAAAGGATCAATGATGGGTCTGGGGTGGTCATTCCTTCATCCCGTGTTTATGCTGACTGTCTACACCTTTGTATTTTCCGTGGTGTTCAAGGCCCGCTGGGGCGGAGGAGAGGATGAAACCAGAACGCAGTTTGCCCTTGTGCTGTTTGTCGGCATGATCGTGCACGGTTTGTTTGCAGAGGTCTTGAATCGAGCGCCGGCGCTTATTTATTCTAACGTCAATTACGTCAAGAAAGTTGTGTTTCCATTGGAGATATTGCCGGTCGTGACCATGGGGGCGGCATTGTTTCACAGTCTTATCAGTGTTGGAATCTGGCTGGCAGCGTTTGCCCTATTGAATGGGTACGTGCAATGGACCGCAGTGTTCGCTCCATTCGTATTGATGCTACTGATCATCATAACGCTTGGCCTGGCCTGGATGCTGGCATCCTTGGGAGTGTTTGTGCGGGATGTGGGGCAAACGATCGGCATCATGACGACTGTCATGTTGTTTCTTTCGCCTGTCTTTTACCCTGTGACCGCCCTTCCGGAGGCGGTTCGACCCTGGCTACTGGCTAATCCGCTTACCTTCATCATCGAGCAAGCGCGAGCAGTCTTGATCTGGGGGCGCATGCCGAACTGGCTGGGATTGGGAGAGTACGCACTCGTCGCAATTGCCGTTGCTTGGGCCGGTTATGCGTGGTTCCAAAAAACACGCAATGGATTTGCCGATGTCCTCTGAGGACCTCAAGCCGGCCGGGGTCATTTGGCACAATGGGCATGTCCAAACCGAAGATCGTAGCCACCTGCTTGGGCAGCGACCGACCACAATCTGGCTGACCGGTTTAAGTGCCTCGGGCAAATCCACCTTGGCGTTTGCGTTAGAGCGTCGGCTGGTCGATATCGGTCATGCCTGCTATGTGTTGGATGGCGACAATATCCGGCATGGCTTGAACAAGGATCTGAGGTTTTCCCATCAGGACCGAACCGAAAATATCAGACGTATCGCAGAAGTGGCGCGATTGATGAACGACGCAGGTTTAATCGTCATAACGGCATTTATCTCACCATATCGTGATGACCGCCGATTAGCGCGAGAGATTGTCGGAACAGAGCGTTTTGTGGAAGTCTATCTCAGCACGCCCATTGAAACATGTGAAGCGCGAGATCCTAAAGGCATGTATAAGAGGGCGCGGGCGGGCCAACTATCAGGATTTACGGGCGTGAATGATCCATATGAATCGCCAGGAACGCCTGATCTGACAATTGACACGTCGATCGCCTCACCCTCAGAGTGTGTGGAGAAGGTGCTGGCCGAAGTAGTTACGCGCATTGCGGTAGCCAAAGGCGAGAAGCAACCCACGGTCAAAGACTCCCAATGAGTGGTGGCTGAGGATTTCCTGCTATTGGGTTCACTGAACGGTGATGGCGTATCCACTGCCAGGAAAGGTGACGGTCGAACAGCGGGATCGGCTGATCCGGCAACTGAGAGATCTGCTCGGGAACAGGCCGGAGATTCTCCTTGCCTTGCTGCACGGGTCGTTTCTTGCAGGCGGCCTGTTCCGGGATGTGGACCGAAGAGAGAGACGGAGCGCGACTTACTGAGGAGTCGTTGTGAAGGTTGTTGAATTTGTCATCCTCTTAAGCCAACAGGATCGCTTTCGTCACAGGCATGTCCGGCTTGCGGGTCGTGTGACTGAATTCGTCATTCAGTACGAAGTAAGGCAGGGAGAAGAATGGGTGCTCGTTGTGCGCTATGATACCGCGCATGGATTTGCCCATCGCGATTTGTTTTCATCAAAAGAGAATGTCGTGAAAACACCATTAGGCATGAAAGATTTAAACACGGCACTTACGTTCGCTGAATCTGACTTGAAAGCAAACTGGAAGTGGTATCGTCGGCGCTATTGGGAGGAATAACGATGGAACCGGATGTAGTTGCGCGGAATATGACGTTGAGCTTCGAATTTAGCCGCTATCTGATCGACCACCCGGAAGTCGAGGCCCAAGTTCCTGAAGGGGCGTGTGTTGTCCTTCTTCCGGAGGATGATCCGGAGTTGTGTGAGTACAATCGGCGGATCTGTGAAGAAAGACGGGAGGCAGACCAGCTGATTGTGTATATTCGACTGAGCTCGCTGCTGCCGGAACAACGGTCGAGGATAGCCGGGATCCGAATCGAACCAACGCCCGTGCATTGAACGGTTTTCCCTTCTCCAGAGGAAAGAAGTGCAGCGATCAGGCCCGCCTTGCAGAGAAGATCGAGCACGTGGAGCGCAAATTAGGCGCCATGATCCAATTTTCCTATGTGGAACTTGATCGTCGCATCCCAGGTACCTGTTGTTCTTCCCGTTGCAGCGGGTGATGGAGAGGGCCACGGGTGAGGAGGGAGGATGAACGCCCGAGGCATGCGATGCAAACAGTCAAGGACGACATCGTCCTGAATGAATTCTTGGAGAGGATCACCCCGGTCCGTGCTCGCATCCAACGACTCATCCTGTTTGGGTCGCGCGCAAGAGGGACCCATCGACCCGACTCGGATTACGATCTCCTTCTGGTCGTGTCGCGAAAAGACGATGCGCTGCTCGACCTTCTGTACGAAGCCGTGATGGACGTCCTGCTGGCGCACGGGCGCCTAGTGTCGTTGAAAGTGTTTCCCGAACAGGAATTTGCCAGACTGCAGGCCTTGCAGACGCCCTTTATGGAGCATGTGAATCGAGAGGGAATCCTCATTGGATAAGGCGCAACAGGAGTTAATCAGGGGCTATTCGGCCAAAGCGCGCGAGAAGGCCCGGGTTGCCCGCGACCTCTATGCCAAGGGAGAATGGGACGACGCGATATCACGGGCGTACTATGCCGCATACCATGCGGCGCAAGCCGCCCTGCTGACCGAGGGGCAACGCGGCGACACCCACAAAGGCGTCGTGATGCTCTTCGGGCTCCTGCTGGTGAAAACCGGAAAACTGGACAAGAAGTGGGGTAAGTGCTTGTCCAATCTGAAGGATGACCTCGAGGCCGGAGACTACGACGCACTGTCCTACTTGGATGAAGACACGGCACGCCGCGCGGTTCACGAAGCTGAGGCGTTTGTCGAGGCGGTTGAGCAGTACCTGAGGGGGATTGTGACAAGCTGAGAGCATTTGGCTGTTCACGACCGGCGACTCATTCTCGGCGATTGTATGAGAAGCCTTTGTGAATAAGGCGGCTGAGTCCCGGGCCGAAGGCGAAGCGGGAGAAAGTGGAAGAAGTCCTCCAAATTTCGATCAAGGCCCTCACGGGTGCGTGGCTGATTCGGGAATTGGCTGACTGATTTCCGTCACGCCGCTTGATGCGGTGAAGTCTATCCGGCCATATGGCCACCTCAGAACTACATCCGCGAATTCTGGACGCTTGTGTGGAACTAATGGAACCAGCGCATGGAAATCGCTCTCGTCTTCGCTTAGGTTTGGAAGGGGTGCAAGATTGATCTCGTTGGCCACGGAGTTGGCGTGAGAAAGCCTTTGCGGTATGATCGGCATGCACGGAGGCGCATGAAATGGCGGAAAATCTCCGAGCAAGAGGTCGAAGCAGTTCTGTCGGTCCCCGATAAAGTGGAGCAGACCGAAAGAGAGCGGATGAACGCATTCAGGCGAATCGGCAGCCGCTATCTAAAAGTTACCTATAGAGAGTTTGCGGATGAGATCCTTATCATCAGTGCTGTAGACAAAAGCGACTAGCAAAGGGTGGAAACAACATGAAGATCGAATATAGCAAGACAGCCGATGCGCTCTACGTCTATTTCAAGCAAGGTGAAGTGGCGAAGAGCAAGGAAGTGGAGGAAGGAGTGGTTGTGGATCTGGATGCTCAAGGCCATATCATTGGGATCGAGGTGCTGGATGCAAGTTCCCGCATCGGTATTCAGGACCTTGTCAATGTCACCATAGAGAATCTTCCTCTTGAGATGGTCGCCGAGGGCTGAGGATTCCTTTCTGCTTTCGTAAGTGGTTGTCTCGGCGAGGTCTACCGAGACTCGATTGACCGAGAGCCGTTGTTTGGATTCTCACTCTGGCACCCCCCTGTGCTCCAGTCAGGTCCGAAATGAATGATCCTCGGTTTCCGGCACAACCGCCAGGCCCATCCGGCCGATGTGCAAGTGGGAAGTCATTGCTAGTGACGTGAACCTACTCATTGCCTGGGCCGGCTTCTGGTGGTTCCAAGAGACCTGTAAAGGAGTTGTTGATGTCTTCTGAGGGGCTTGCAAAAGAATCCTCGATTCCCTCGCCACTTTCCTGCGCTCTGGCGGAGGAGGGTCGTTCTGAGGGGGGGCAATCTTCTTCTCCTCAGCAACCCGCACAGGTGGCAGACGACGTCGCCATTCGCGTGCAAAATCTCAGCAAGTGTTATCACATCTACGACAAGCCGCATGATCGGTTGAAGCAGGCGATCTATCCACGCCTGCGGCGATTGATGGGCATGGAGCCGAAGAACTACGCCCGCGAATTCTGGGCGCTGAAAGATGTGTCGTTCGAAATTAAAAAGGGTGAAACTGTCGGCATCATCGGGCGCAACGGCAGCGGCAAATCCACTCTCTTACAGCTGATCTGCGGCACGCTTAGCGCGACCAGCGGCACGATCGAAACACAAGGCCGCATCGCAGCCTTATTGGAACTCGGCTCAGGCTTTAATCCAGAATTTACGGGACGAGAAAATGTCTATATAAACGCCTCGATCCTCGGACTGTCTCAGGCGGAAATTGATGCCAAGTTTGATGAGATTGTTGCCTTTGCTGAGATCGGCGACTTTATCGATCAACCGGTCAAAACTTATTCCAGCGGCATGTTTGTGCGTCTGGCTTTTGCAGTCATTGTTCATGTTGACGCAGACATTTTAGTAATAGATGAAGCGTTGGCCGTCGGAGACGTGTTTTTTAGGCAAAAATGTATGCGGTTTTTGAACAACTTTAAGATGAACGGCACGATCATCTTTGTCACGCATGATTCCTGTACGGTTGTGAGCTTGTGTGATCGTGCTATTTGGTTGGAGCGTGGTGAGGCTCAGTTAATAGGGGAGGCGAAACATGTTTGTGAAGCATATCTTGCCAGGCGTTATGATGCCGCGTGCTTTAATGCCCAAAAACAGATAACGGAAACTCCCTCTCTAAGTTTGGGAAGAAATGCGCTATCAAAACATGATGCACGCATGGACTTCATTAACCATTCAAATTTAAGAAATGATATTGAAGTATTTAGTTTTTCGTCAGAAACGCGCGGCTTTGGTAGCGGAGGTGGTACGATCACGAATGCGAGACTGACTGATTTAGCAGGAAGGCAACTTTCTTGGGTAGTTGGTGGGGAGATGGTGCGTATAGAAATCGAAGCTTTAGTCAACGTGGCTTGCAGTAATATTATTATCGGCTTTCAGTTGAAGAATGGACTTGGCCAAGCAGTATTTGACCAGAATTCTTACATGGCTTATTGTTTGAACCCGTTCGCAGCAAATCCGAATGAAGTAGTCAAAGGTATTTTTACGTTCCGGTTACCAATATTGCCGCCTGGTTCGTATACGGTGGACGTAGCAATTGCGGACGGCATACCTCCGAGTGTCATCCAATTACAGTGGTTACATGATGCCTTCAGTTTGGAATCTCATACCTCCAGCGTGGTGAGTGGTTTGGTTGGTTTGGTTTGTGATTCGATCGAGCTATATGGTCAAACGAAGGAATCCACGAACGTTCAGAGGGAACAGTGTCAAGGAATTTGAAACCTGCAGTCTTTCTGCATATCCAAAAGACAGCTGGCACAACAATTATTGAATTAGCCAGGTCTGCTTATGGAATTCATAACGTCATGAGCCATGACGACTATCTCAAGGGAATGGATTACTCTCCGTCCACAGGTGAGGTTAAGGTAGATGAAGGAGTGCTTGACGATTTCCATGGAATACCTTTTCTCTCCGGTCATTTCGGCTACGGCTTTGCGAAGCGCTATATGCCGGGTAGGTATTCGTTTACGTTTTTGCGCGATCCTATTGAAAGGATTTTGTCTTTCTATTATTTCTGCAAAGGCTCCGACCCAAAGAAATTTGCGCTTTATAAGCTAAGCCAGCAAGTGACATTAGATGAATTTCTACGGATGGGTTTGGTTGACCCGGAAGTCAAAAATTTCATCTGGAATAATCAGGTGTGGCAGCTCGCCTGCGGATTTGGTGTGTTGGATACTCGGCCGTTATCTGCTTTCGATGCAATCGAATTGCTTGAACTGGCAAGTAAACATCTCGATGAGTTTTCGTATGTGGGCTTTGCGGAAACCTTTGAGGCAGATCGAGATGCTATCTTTAGAGATCTTGGAATTGAGCCACCGGAAGCAAGGATCGTCTCAAATGCCAATCTGGGTCGGCCTGCCCATAGTGATTTGCCACAATCGACCAAGGACCTGTTGGTTGAATTAACCGAGCTTGATAGGGTGCTGTATAACAAGGTTTGGTTAAGAAAGGCGCCAGCCTTGAAAAGGGGTGGTAATGGGTGGTTGGGGATAAATATGACTTTAGAGCACGAATCGCCTCAGCAGCAATTACAGCATGCGCAGAATGACTACCTTGAACTGATGCAAGCTTGCCTGACCGGTAGTCTCTACAGAGATTGTTCTCAGGCACCATTTGGGCCGAAAACATTTAATTCTCAGCTTCGAGCCCATGGCCTCGATTGGCCGAGTCATGCACAAACGATGATCGGAGAGAAACGACTTGCGAACCTGCGAGTGCTTACCGAAGCTGTGATTGCCGACAATGTTCCTGGGGACTTGATAGAAACTGGGGTATGGCGCGGAGGCGCTTGCATCTTGATGCGCGCCGTTTTGTATGCCCATAACGTAAGCGATCGGTCTGTGTGGGTTGCCGATTCGTTCGGAGGATTACCACGCCCCAATGAGGCACAGTATCCGGCTGACGCTGGCTCCGACTTTCATACATACGCCCAACTTGCCGTTTCTCTGGATGAAGTTCGGGACAACTTCCGTGCTTATGGGTTGCTGGACGAGCAAGTAAAATTTCTCAAGGGCTGGTTCAAGGATACCTTACCGACTGCGTCGATAGGTCAATTAGCATTGATACGCCTCGATGGCGACATGTACGAGTCAACGATGGACGCATTGACCAATCTGTACCCAAAACTCTCGCATCAAGGGTACGTGATTATCGATGATTATCATGCGGTGCCTGCATGTAAAGCTGCCGTGAATGACTATTGCAGTAGGCATAGCCTAAGGCCAAATATCGTCGAGATTGACGGTGTCGGTGTGTATTGGAGAAAGTCAACAACGTCTAAGCGCGATGGAGTGAGTAATCAATTAAACCAGACAGTGGCGTCTACAGAGTTGCACATGGCTCGCCTTAGTCAGGCTGTAGCTGAGCTGAGTCGAAATGCCATTACCCACCTCAACCGGTCTTTGGCGGAGCAGGAAGAGCAGGTTACCACGCTCAACCAATCGTTGATCGAGCGGGATGAGCAGATTACCCGCCTCAACCGGTCTTTACTCGAGCGAGATGCACAGATCACCACCCTCAACCAGGCTGTGGTCGATCGGAATGCAGAATTGGCTGCTCTCTATACATCGACGAGTTGGAAAATAACCAAACCTCTTCGGGCTGTCAGGGAGTTTATACATGGCATGCAACCAAGCAGTAGAGATTCTGAAATTAGAAAGACTCTTATGAATCAGCCGCCTCCTGAACGCCCTGCTGCGGATGGAGAATCGCGAAGCTTAACCGGACGATGACATACATCTAAACCAGCGGGAGGTCCCCACCTGTAAAGGTGGGGGAATCTATAACACAACGTACGATTCCGTCAATTGCGCGCATCCGAAGCGAATTCAATCCGGCCCATAGTTAGCTTGGAAATTCATAAAAGAGATCTTGAAACGTCCGATAGCATCGAGCAACAGCCAGATCATCAACTTAGCGGTCAGTGAATACCGAATCTAGGCACAATTACGAATACGCAGTGGATCTTGCCGCACAAACCGCGCCTGCGTATGTCGTACAGCTGGTTGGCTCGTCCAAGCGTGTGCTGGAGGTCGGCTGCGGGCCAGGTTCGATCACCAAGCTGCTGACGCAGCATGGGCAATGCCGGGTGACGGCCCTTGAGCTGGATCCAGAAGCGATTACAAAGGCCGCACCCTATTGCGAAGCAATCATGCAGGCCGATCTGAATTCTGCAGAGTGGCCGCAGTTGCTTGCTGGTGCGGAGCGCTTTGATGTCCTTGTGGCGGCAGATGTGCTCGAGCATCTGTATGACCCATGGACGACACTGCGACGAATGATTCCTCTGATCAATCCAAACGGTTATCTTGTAATCTCCCTTCCGCATGTTGGTCATGCAGCCGTCGCGTCGTGCTTGATCAATGGAGATTTTGAATATCGCGACTGGGGGTTGCTCGATCGTACGCATATCCGTTTCTTCGGTTTCAAAAATATCAAAGAATTGTTTGCTCAAGCCGACCTCAAGATTATTGAGGTCAGGTATGTTGTTAAGCCGCCTGAGGACACCGAGTTTGCGGCGAGTTGGTGCCGACTCTCTGCAACAGTGCAGGATGCGCTGAAAAGTAGCGAGCATGCCGATGTGTATCAAGTCGTCGTCAAGGCTGTGCCGCTCAGCTATTCTGGTGATGCTGTCCCGCTGGTGCCTCCGCAACCACTGCGCACAGGGGGTACTATTCCCGCATTGTGGAAGAGACGTATCGCCAATCGCTTGAGCTATCAAGCCAAACAGCGGATTCGCCTAGGTCTCAGTTTGTTTGGGATTCGTGTCTAACAAGTTGTGACTGCCACACCTCTTTCCAGTCGGCCATTCAACGACGTGGGAGAAGTAAGGACGTGTGCTCATTTGGCTTCTGATAAGCAGTCTTTGCCAAAGCTGATCGCTTTTTTTCTGCCGCAATTTCACCCGATTCCAGAGAATGATACATGGTGGGGAAAGGGCTTCACCGAGTGGACGAACGTCACAAAGGCGAAGCCCTTGTTCGACGGACATTATCAGCCACACCTTCCGAGCGATCTTGGTTTCTATGATCTCCGGCTAAGGGAAACCCGACACGAGCAGATCAGGCTTGCCAAACGGTTTGGAATCGATGGCTTCTGCTACCACTATTACTGGTTTTCTGGGACACGGCTTCTCCATAGGCCGCTCGACGACATGCTGGCGGACCGGGAGAGCGATATGCCGTTCTGTCTTTGTTGGGCCAATGAGAACTGGACCAGGCGGTGGGACGCAGCCGAACATGAGATTCTGATCGCGCAAAAATACCTGCCCGATGACGACATCAACTTCATCAAGAGCCTCATTCCATTTTTTAGAGACCCTCGCTACATTCGCCTGAATAACGAGCCCCTCTTGATCGTGTATCGGCCGCAACATTTACCGGATGCGCGAAAGACGGCCAAAGTGTGGAGAGACTATTGCGCGACCGTTGGTATCGGGAACATTCATCTTTGCGCCGCGCTGACTCACGGCAACGAAGATTATACGAAGTTTGGCTTTGATAGCGGCGTTGAATTCCCGCCCCACAACATGAAGTCGGCAAACATCAATGGCACGATCAAGTTCTACGAGACGTTTCGAGGCAATGTGATGCAGTACGCTACGATTGCGCAATCGTATCTCGATCGCACGTACGGCCGGGCAAAAGTCTTCAAAACGGTCTTCCCAGCATGGGATAACACAGCGCGCACCAGCGATCGGGCACTGATGGTGCTTAACGGAACTCCAGAAAACTACGAGTACTGGTTGTCGTCCACTATCGACCATGTTCAACGAACAGGCAAGGGCGATCAACTCGTATTCCTCAATGCGTGGAACGAATGGGCGGAGGGCTGTCATCTTGAGCCTGATCGTCTGTGGGATCACGGGTTTCTCCAAGCTACCTTGAATGTCAAAAACGGTTTGCGCAGGTTTACGGCCTTCCAGGACATGGGCTTGCCTCACAAGCATGAAGCACCTCACCGGATGTTCTGGAGGGATGTGGGTGATGCGGTTCGCTACCACGTTTGGCTAAAGTTCGGCAATCTAAAGCGTGCTGTCAATCGGCGACAGCGGCTGCGCCTCATGCTGCTGCCTGTCATAAGGTCGTTGCGGGCTTTGAGCGGAAAATTGTGATGGACTCCGATTTGGTTAGAGCCTATCTAAATACCGTTTTATTGAGGGTAGTCCGAATGTGGACTATCAGCTGGGGGTTTGGCCCAGCACACGTTCCCTCCATTCAAAACTACTCGGATTATGTGAGTAACACCCCACGTAGTAGCTGTTGAAGCCCCTGCCCAGTTCTGACTAGGTTCCTCTCGATAACAAGCCAGGTCCCTGCGTTATGACCCCTGTGCGCTCGGTGTGATCGGCATTTTCTGGCTCCTGCTGGCAAGGCGACCATCCGACTCGATCTGCGAGAATAATGTGGCCCAAGGTGACAGTTGTCATTGTCAACTGGAACGGAGAACGCTTCCTAGGTCAATGCCTGTCGGCAGTACTGGCACAGACGGTCATTCCAAACGAGATCATTCTGGTCGATAACGCGAGTTCGGATGCGTCGCTCGATATTGTCCGGCGTTATCCGTCGGTGCGTGTGCTGGAACTGAACGAGAATCTTGGCTTCGCACAAGGCAACAATGTGGCAATCGAGGCTGCTGCTGAGTCCGACTGGATCGCCTTGCTCAATCCGGATGCATTCCCCGAACCGTATTGGCTGGAGGCGTTACTGTCGGCGGCGCGGGAGGATCCTGAATTCGATGTCTTCGGCAGCAAGCTGGTGAACGCCGCCGATCCGTCTGTATTGGATGGGGCTGGCGATGTGTATCATATGAGTGGCCTGGTTTGGCGTATGGGGCACCGTGTTCCCGTGGCTTCCCTTTCAATGAAGGCATCCGAGGTATTCTCACCCTGTGCGGCGGCGGCATTGTATCGGCGGCAAGCATTGGTGGATGCTGGTGGGTTCGATGAGGACTATTTTTGTTATGTGGAGGATGTGGACCTTGGATTTCGCCTACGCTTGGCGGGGCACAAAGCTATGTATGTGCCGGACGCGGTGGTTCACCACGTGGGATCGGCGACTACCGGTGGACAGCACAGTGATTTTTCCCTGTATCATGGACATCGCAACTTAGTCTGGACATTTGTGAAAGACGTGCCGGGTATGTTGTTCTGGCTGCTGTTGCCGCTGCATGTAACGTTGAATCTGGTCAGTATCGTCTGGTTCGCACTGCGCGGTCAGGGTAGGGTGATCTTGCGCGCGAAGTGGGATGCTATCAAAGGCTTGCCGAAGATGTGGCGTAAGCGACGGACAATCCAATCGACCCGCATCGCCACAGTGCGTGAGATTTGGCGGTTGATGGACAAGCGCTTACTTCATTGAGGTAAGTCGGCCCCGGGGAGGTGTGAGCGAAACGTTGCAGCTTGTGGTAGGGTAGTAAAAAAGGTAGGAGAACACCATGACCGATTATAATTACACCGCGATCATAGAGCGAGACGAAAGTGGCGGCTTCCACGCTTTCTGTCCCGCGCTTCGGGGTTGCCATTCGCAGGGCGATTCTTACGAAGAAACGGTGCAGAGTATTACAGAGGCTGTCCAACTGTATATCGAAAGCCTGAAAGCCCATTCGGAACCCATTCCCTCCGAGGATGTAATCATCAAGCCCATCCACGTGGCTGCATGAGCCCGCTTCTTCCACAGGTCAAAGCTAAGGACCTGATCCGTGTAGCAAAGCAGCTTGGTTTTGAACTGGACCGTCAGAAAGGCAGTCATGCCGTCTTTTACCGCCCTTCCGACAAAGCCCGCGTCGTCATCCCCGTCCATGCAGGCTGCGATATTAAGCCAAGAACTTTGCATGGCATTATCGACGATATGCGGATCACACCTGAAAAATTCAAAGAGCTTTTGTAGCGCCGCCTAACCCTGCCGTTCTACTAGATCTCGGTGAAGGGGGAGAAGTGTGAACCCCCCGTCTTTGCCGGGGGTCATTTAACTCCGTTCGAGCGGCGATAAGAACCGTCGCGTATTGTACGTGGGCCCTGGACGGGGCGGCGTGATCTTGCGAGCCAAGCGCGATGCGCTGCTGAGGTTGCCGAAGATGTGGCACAAGCGGCGGGCGATCCAATCGACTCGCATTGCCACAGTGCGTGAGATTTGGCGTGTGATGGACAAGCATGTCCTTCCAGTAAGGTAAGGCTATCCCAGCTTAGTGCCGCTCCCCAAAATGGTGTTTTAGAAGAGCAGGATTTCTCAGATCGCCTCCCTGTCTTATGCAGATTGCGCGGCATCGACTGGTTGACTTGCGCGATAGGCCTGGCCTAAGTTTAAGGCTCAGCCACAGCTTAGCGAAATCTCGCTAAGGAATACAAATGCTGAGCACGACGAGCTCCGACCAACAACTCGCCTCATTACCACGTTGCTCAGGCAACCTCGAGACATGTTCGACCTCCGATGCAGTATCGCTGATTATCGTGAATTATAACGCAGGTGGTCTTCTTAAGGACTGCGTCTCGTCTGCCGCGCATCAGGTGGAGGAAGTGATTGTGGTCGACAACGCTTCAACCGATGGGAGTCTAGAAAAAGTTGAGGCTCTATTCCCATGTGACCGCAAATTGAAGATTGTTCGTAATCGAGAGAATCTTGGGTTTGCCGCAGGCTGCAATATCGGAGTTGATCATTCGACAGGTAGTTGTCTGTTATTTCTAAACCCTGATTGTGTCCTGGAACCGGATTCTGTGAAGCGTCTCACCCAGACGCTGAAGGACTGCCCTGAAGTTGGAATGGTCGGTGGTTTGTTGGTGAATCCCGACGGGACAGAACAAGCGGGGGGGCGGCGGGCCATTCCAACGCCATGGCGGTCCTTTGTGCGAGCATTCGGTCTGTCGCGTTTCGCAGGGCGTTGGCCGCGGCTGTTTTTTGATTTTCACTTACACAAGCAGCCGTTGCCGACTCACTCCATCGAGGTCGAGGCCATTTCAGGTGCGTGCATGCTGGTCCGCCGCGCTGCGATGCAAGCCGTCGGGCATTGGGACGAGGGCTATTTTTTGCATTGTGAGGACCTGGATTTTTCCATGACCTTGCGAGGCAAGGGCTGGAAGATCATGTTTGCACCTGATGCCAGGATCGTTCATGCCAAAGGAGGCTGCAGCCACTCTCGCCCAATATTTGTCGAATGGCATAAGCACCGTGGGATGATGCGATTTTATCGTAAGTTTTTCCAGCATCAGTACCCAGGCCCTGTGATGTGGCTGGTGGCACTCGGTATCTGGCTACGATTCGGCTTGATCGTCTCCTACCTTTCCGCCTTGCTGATGCTTCGTCGGCTCGGGATGCAGCGTGGATGAAGGGGAGCATACCGGTTTGGTCGGGGCGAACAGTCTGGTCGGTCGATGTCTGATCCCGCGACTGAGTAAAGATGGACGGCACACGGTTGCATTTTCTAGGCAGCCACCTGCAGGCAAAACTGAAGCCGGCGTGACGTGGCTCCGGCTTCCTACGTCTCTGCCGACCTGTTCCGAGGTTTCCTCGATCAAGGATTGGTTGTGCGTGGCTCCTATCTGGGTGTTGCCTCAGTATTTTGGAGTGATCGAGGCCCTTGGTGCCCGCCGAGTGGTGGCACTGTCCTCCACCAGCCTTTTTGTCAAGGGTGATTCGTCGGATCAGGGTGAGCGGGATATTGCACGCCGTTTGGCCGGGGGAGAGCGGGCCCTGCGTGTCTGGGCAGAGGCACAGGGGGTGGAGTGGGTCATTTTGCGTCCCACCCTGATCTATGGATGCGGACGAGATAAGAATCTCTCCGAAATTGTACGCTTTGTACGGCGATGGGGCTTTTTCCCTCTGATGGGACAGGCGGGGGGCTTGCGTCAGCCTGTGCATGCGGAGGATGTTGCAACAGCATGTGTATCGGCACTGAGTATGCCGGCTGCAGCAGACAGGACGTACAACCTTTCAGGCGGGGAGACCTTGCCTTACCGAGAGATGGTGTGCCGCGTCTTTGCCACGATCGGCAAGTTGCCACGCCTGGCGACAATACCGCGGTGGTTGTTTCGATTAGGAGTGACAGCGTTGCGTCTGTTGCCTCGGTATCGGCATTGGACAGTAGAGATGGCCGAACGCATGAACCGCGACCTGGTGTTTGACCATGCCGATGCAGCACGGGACCTAGGCTTTTCACCAAGGCCCTTTCGGCTTTCGCCTGAGGACTTGCCGATATGAATATTCCGCTTGTGGTTGTGGAGGTTGTGATGGAAGCGGTTTCACGGTTTGCGGCCAAAGTCTACTGACGACTCCTGTACAACTGTTGATCGGTGGGGCATGTTTTTGTCTTGCAAAGGCATACTTGTCGGGTATCATAGGTTTCGCCGAAGTTAGTCTAGGTCAACCCCTTGGTATCAGCAGGCAAACCAGCAAAACGAAGTTCTGCAAGCAGGGGGCTATCCCTCACAGTACTGAAAGGGATCCGCCTGTTTGCGACTGATGTGGATGGAGTCCTCACCGATGCCGGCATGTATTATTCCGAGTCGGGTGATGAGTGGAAGAAGTTCAACACCCGTGATGGAATGGGGATCAAATTGCTGCAGAAGGCCGGCCTTATCACAGCGATTGTGACGCAGGAACGAACCAGGCTGGTCGCTCGCCGGGCGGAAAAGCTTGCTATTTCCGAGCTTCATCAGGGGGCGTTCGACAAGTTGCCCGTGATCCGCGACATGGCGATGCGACATGGCATCTCACTCAGGCAAGTTGCGTACATCGGTGACGACGTCAATGACATCGAGGCCTTGCAGGCAGTAGGATTCTCAGCGGCTCCGGCGGATAGTCTTCCGCAAGTGTTGAAGATCGTCAACTATGTTTGCCGACACAAGGGGGGAGAGGGGGCTGTCAGAGAGCTCGCCGAAATAATACTGTTGTCTCGGAGCGAGGCAAAGAGCATCAAGCGACGACGTTAAGGAAATCTTATGGCGCGCAAATCCATACTGTATCCGGTGATTATGGCGGGAGGGAGCGGGACCAGATTTTGGCCGTTGAGCCGCCATCTGTTCCCCAAGCAACTCTTGCGGATCAGTGGGGAGTACACGCTCATTCAACAGACCATGCGGCGGGTCATAGGCTGTGCGCCGGCCGCCAACGTACTGATTTCGACAAATTCAGCGCAAGCCGACCTCATCCGTGCGCAATTGGCCGACTGGAAAGAGGAGCTCACGAATGGATTCCTCCTCGAGCCGGAAGGGCGTAACACGGCGCCTGCCATTGCGTTGGCGGCGCTCGAGGTGCTGACACGTGATCCTGACGGCCTCATGCTGGTGGTGCCAGCTGACCATGTGGTGACAGGACAGCGCGACTTTGAGACTGCGGTCCGATTGGCCTCACAATTGGCGGCCGAAGGCTACTTGGTCACGTTCGGGATCAAGCCGATCAGGCCGGAGACTGGTTACGGCTACATCAAACCGAAGGGTAAAACGCTCCTGGGTCAACAGGGAAAGTTGCGAGGGTATCTCGTTCAACAATTCGTGGAGAAGCCTAACGCTGCTAAGGCAGCTCAGTACGTGAAAGCAGGCGGCTATTTTTGGAACAGCGGCATGTTTGTTTGGCGTGCCGCAACGATCTTGGAGGAGATAGGCCTTCACCAGCCGGCGATCATGGCCGCAATGGAACGGATCAGGAAGCTGAAAATAGACGGTGTCCCAAAGCAGTCGATCGACGATGTCTATCGCCGAATCGCGTCGGTCTCTATCGATACCGGTGTCATGGAACGGTCGTCGAAGGCAGCCGTGGTGCCGGTGACGTTTCAGTGGTCTGATGTCGGGAGCTGGGGCAGCTTGGACGAAGTGGCGGAGAAGGACAGGGCCGGCAATGTGGTCGCCGGACGGGTGATCGACCTGGAGAGCGAGCACTCGATCGTCTATGCGGATCGTCGTGTCGTAGCGACGATCGGGCTGCAAAACATGGTGGTGGTGGACACTCCGGATGCCACGCTGGTCTGTCCGAAATCTCGAGCGCAGGATGTAAAAAAGATCGTCGACATCCTGAAACAGCAACAGGCGCCCGAACATTTGGAACATCTGACCGTTCAGCGCCCATGGGGATCATATACGGTGCTGGAAGAAGGTCCGGGATTCAAAGTCAAACGTGTTACGGTGAACCCAGGTGGTCGCCTCTCACTCCAGATGCATCATCAACGCAGCGAACATTGGGTGGTGATCAGCGGTACCGCACGTGTGACAAGGGATCAGGAGGTGTTCGATTTAAAGGTTGGCGAGAGTACGGCCATTCCGGTAAAAACCAAGCATCGATTGGAAAACCCCGGGCAGGAGACGGTGCATATTATCGAGGTGCAGAACGGGCCCTATCTTGGTGAGGATGATATCGTGCGATTCAAGGATGACTACGGAAGGGACGTTAATCGTGAAGCGTTAAACGTGAAACGCGAGACGTGAACGCACTCGAGGCGGTATTGAGGGCGATCTCAGTTGTGAATGGATTCTGCGGTAGCTATCAAGAGCAAGGACGTCATCCAGCAGGTGACGTTTAACGGCTAACGATTCACGGATAACGAGGCTCATGGGACTTTTTCGAGAATATGATCTCCGAGGAATTGTCGGTACCGAATTGACCGAGGATCTGGCCGAACGGTTGGGCCGAGCCTATTCCACGTATGTGAGTGTACGTGGGGTGAACCGGATCAGCGTGGGGCGCGATGGTCGGTTGAGTTCCCCCTCTCTTCACAAGGCGCTTCTGAAGGGGTTGCTTGCCGGCGGGTTGGATATTATCGACATCGGAATTTGCCCTTCCCCCTTGGTGTACTTCTCATTGTTTACCTTGCCGGTCGGCGGCGGCATCATGATCACCGGGAGCCACAACGCGGCTGAATATAATGGATTCAAGATCTGTGTCGGCAAAACCGCCATCCATGGAGAAGAAATTCAAGAACTTCGAAGAGTGATGGAAGAAGGCACGTTCGTATCAGGAAGCGGACATCTCTCCGAGCATCCGATCATTCCCGACTATCTGGCGTATATCCGGAAAAACTTCTCTCATGTCCAAGCGAGGCGACTGCATGTCGTGATCGATAGCGGAAACGGTGCGGCCTCTCTTGTTGCGAAACAAGCCCTTGAATTGTTGGGATGTAAAGTAACGGGGCTCTATTGCGATCTCGACGGACGCTTTCCCAATCACCATCCGGACCCCACGGTCCTCGAAAACCTCTCCGACCTCATGCGAGCAGTGAAGGAGCATGGGGCCGATGTGGGAATCGGGTATGACGGGGATGCGGACCGAATCGGGGCTGTCGACGAACAGGGCAATGTTCTGTGGGGAGACCGCCTCCTGGTTCTCTACGCGAGAGATATCCTGGCTGTGAAGCCGGGCAGCACTATCATCTCGGAAGTCAAGGCATCGCAGAGTCTTTACGATGACATTGTCAAGCGCGGCGGACGCGCCATCATGTGGAAGACCGGCCATTCGCTGATGAAGGCGAAAATGAAGGAAGAGGCGGCGGTATTGGCCGGTGAAATGTCGGGGCACATGTTTTTTGCCGATCGATATTTCGGGTATGACGATGCAGTGTATGCCTCGTGCCGGCTCGTAGAAATATTGGCGAAGGCCGGACAGCCGCTTTCCGCTTTAGTGTCGGATCTGCCCCGGTCGGTCGTCACGCCAGAGATACGAGTGGATCTTCCTGATACCGTCAAGTTCGATGTCGTTGAGCGGATTCGCCAGAGCTTCACCGAGTACTTGATGACCAGGCAAGGCCTCGGGCCGAAAAAACTGACGCTTCAAAACCTGATCACGATCGACGGCGTCCGTGCGATATTCGATGAGGGATGGGGGCTGGTCAGAGCTTCCAACACCCAACCAGCCTTAGTATTGCGATTTGAAGCAACCTCTTCCGCACAACTCAACATCATTCGGGCGCTCATAGAAAATGAACTCGCGTCGGCGAAGCGAGCGCTCGGGTGCTAAGACTATTCTCTTTCGGACTTGCCCACATTCGTGTTCCGACCAGCATCTGCCATTCTGCCGTCGTTTCAGCTCTGGTACTCCTTGTCGGTTCAATCGATGCAGAAGTGCTGGGCGAAACGATACGGCCATTCCAGATCGGAGAACGGCTGACGTACGAGGTCTCTTGGCTCGATATGCCAGCTGTGATCGCTGTGATGGAAGTGGCCCCGACGGCAGGGTCGAGGGGTGAAGCAGTTGCCAGGTTGGTTGGGACGGCGCAATCAACACCGATCATTACCAAGTTCTTCCCGATAGATAACCGCGTTGAATCTGAACTGGATCTCGAGACTCTCGCTCCAGACCATATGACGTTCCGCCGGCGCGAAGGCAAGAGGAAGGAAGACATCGAGTACCTGTTCCATCAAAAAGAGGGCATGGTCACGACCGTCGGAGAAGGAACAACTGAGTCGCTCCCCATTCCAGCCGGGACCCAGGATATCATGTCATGCTTGTACTATGCGCGTACGAGGTTGCCGCCGAATCCAGGCGCCTCGCTAAAAATGAATGTGTATCATGAGAAAAAAAATCGTCCGATCGAGGTTCGTGTTGAGGCTATCGAGACCATTGAAGGAGCATGGGGAAAGACGGAGACCCTTCGGGTGCTTGTGATGATGCCGTTCTATGGGCTGTTTATGCATCAGGGCAACATCCGCGTTTGGGTCACGAATGATGAACGGAGGACCCCTGTTCGGATGAAAGCGAAGGTCGTGCTTGGATTGATCGTGGCCAATCTGATCGATGGCCTCGCAAATCGGGACGCAATGCAAGGGTCTTGAGATAGGTCGTTGTTCGCACAGGTCAAACCCGGTATACTGAACACTAGCATGAGAGAATTTCCCCTTACTTTAAGCCGTTTTATCATTCAGAGTCAGGCTTCGCATCCAGGCGCGACAGGGGAATTTTCGAACCTTCTGACCCAGATCGGTCTCGTCGGCAAGCTCATTTCGCAGGATCTTCGTCGAGCCGGATTGATCAACATCCTTGGAGCGACCGACGAGACGAATGTGCAGGGAGAAACGGTCAAGAAGCTGGATGCCATCGCCAATGACGACTTTGTCAAAGTCTTTCAACACAGCGGGTATGTCTGCGCCCTGGCCTCGGAAGAAATGGAAAAACCGATCTCGATTCCGGACAATTGGCCGCACGGCAAGTACATGTTGCTGTTCGATCCGCTCGATGGCTCCTCTAACACGGACAACAATATGCCGCTCGGGGCTATATTCTCCGTCCTGAAGTACGACCGGGACGATCGGTTGCCTACCGAGGGGGAGTTGATGCGTCGAGGGACCGAACAAATCGCGGCCGGGTATCTCCTGTACGGGTCCAGTACCATGCTGGTGTATACCGTGGGACAAGGTGTGTATGGATTCACGCTCGAACCAAGCATCGGAGAATATCTCCTGTCGCACGAAAGGATCAAGATTCCGGAAAGGGGCAGGGTCTACGCTGTCAACGAAGGAAATTGCCACAAGTGGTCGGAGGGAACGAAGAAGTTTGTGGCTTCACTCAAAGTCAGCGACAAGGCGACAGGCCGTCCGTATAGCAGCCGCTATTCGGGTTGTCTGGTGGCCGATGTGCACCGCCTGTTGCTCGGCGGAGGAATTTATCTCTATCCGGGTGAGGTCGACAAACCGGATGGGAAACTCCGGCTGCTCTATGAGGCCAATCCGTTGGCGTTTGTCGTCGAGCAGGCCGGCGGAAAAGCCTCAACGGGGACATCGAGAGTGTTGGAAGTGGAGCCCAAGAAATTGCACCAGCGTGTGCCACTGATCATCGGAAGCCGACAAGATGTCGAACAAGCTGAAATGTACATTCAGGGGAAAGCCTAGGTGCCTAGTAAAGACTAGATGCGTAGTTATGTGGTACTGTGATGTTGTTGAGAAGAGATTGTGGAAGACCCGGTTCAAGGATTTCTGAGCTGGTGTGGCAGCGATAAGGTCGAGGTTGAAACCAACATCGCGAGTTTCCTACAGCCCGAAACAGTGGCCGGGACCGAAAAGCCTGTCATGGTAGTGGCGAGGTTCAGTGAGCCTTGCGTAGCCTTGATAAGAGTGCATCGACCCCATGAATCAAATAGATTTTGACCGCAAACCGTCCCAGAGAACCAGAAGGTGGCTTGTTGCCGCAACCCTGTTGACGGCTGGGATCATCATTGGATTTGTGGTTGCATCGGACCTTGGCTGGCTACCCACCGGGCATGCGGTTCCTGATTCTTCTTCTGTCGTTCAGCCCCCTCCTCCGATTGTCAGACCAGTCTCGACCGCCCCTCAGCCCCTGCTGGGCGGCAGCAATCAAACATTTGTCGACATTGCAAAGTCGGTAAAACCGGCCGTGGTGAATATCTACGCGACCAAAAGCGGACGTGGTGAAGGCTCCGGTACTGCGCCGTTTGACGACCCATTGTTCAGAAAGTTTTTCGGCGACGAGTTTTTCAGGAAGTTCGAACAGCCGAAGGAACGAAAAGAGCGAGGACTTGGGTCCGGGGCGATCGTCGATTCAAATGGATTGATCATCACCAACAATCATGTCGTCGGCAAGGCGGATGAAATTCGCGTCACTTTGTCGGACAAACGAGAATTCAAAGCGAAACTGATCGGCACTGATCCAAAGACCGATGTGGCCGTCGTGAAGATCGACGCGACGGGGCTTCCGACCGTAGCCTGGGCCGATTCAGACAAACTAGAAGTCGGAGAGTTTGTCCTGGCCGTCGGGAATCCATTCGGACTCACCCAAACCGTCACCTTGGGAATCGTCAGTGCCCTAGGGCGAGCCGCCGGCATTGCCGAGTACGAAGATTTCATCCAGACGGATGCGGCCATCAACCCGGGCAACTCCGGTGGACCCTTGGTCAATGTGCGGGGCGAGTTGGTAGGGATCAATACAGCCATCTTCAGCCAGAGCGGCGGAAACATGGGGATCGGTTTTGCCGTGCCGAGCAATATGGCTATGTCCATCATGAACCAGCTCGTACAAACTGGAAAAGTTGTCCGTGGCTGGCTTGGTGTATCTATTCAGGAGTTGACGCCGGAATTGGCATCCCAATTTGGTATCACGGAGACGAAGGGTGTGCTCGTGAGTGATGTCATGGACGACAGCCCGGCGAAAAAGGCCGGATTCGAACGAGCCGACGTCATCGTCGAGTATGACGGCAAACCCATGGATTCACCGACTCACTTGCGCAATGCAGTGGCTCAAACGCCGGTTGGGAAAAAAGTTACGATCAAGTTCATTCGTGATAAGAAACCGAAAACGGTCGATCTCACCATCGCCGAGCAGCCCAAGTCGATGTCGCAAAACGGCGAAGCCGATGGAGGGGAATCGGCCACCCCGACCGGTGTGCTCTCCAGCCTTGAGGTCCGAGACTTGACCCAAGAGTTGGCAAGTCGGTACGGGCTGAAGTCGAGTGAGCGGGGCGTGGTGATCGTTCGGGTCAAGCCCGGGAGTACGGCCGAAGAATTGGGAGTTCGCGAGGGCGATATCGTGCTGGAGGTGAATCGCCAAGCTGTGGCGTCTGTGAAAGTTTTTGAGCGGGTTGCGGATAAGCTGCCGAAGGATCAGGCGGTTTTATTGCTGCTCAAACGGCAAGGAAGGACGATCTATCTCACCCTTCGCCCGTGAGGGTCTGCGGACCTGGGTAGAACTTGCGCGATCGCTTCCCGAATAGAACCGAACAACTGAGTTTCACCTCGTGAGTAATCGCACTGTTGCCCTTGTCCCTGCCGCTGGGCGGGGGCTTCGCATGGGCGGCTCGGTACCCAAACAATTTCTCGTACTCGGCGGCCAGCCGCTCGTCCTCCATTCGCTCCGTGTGCTTCAAGCGTCTTCCGTCATCGAGGAAATCATTCTGGCGGTTCCCCAGAACGAGATGGACTATTGCCTCAATGAAATCGTGGCGAAGCATCGGTTTACCAAGGTGACGAAAGTAGTGCCAGGAGGACACGAACGGCAAGACTCCGTCAGGCATGCGCTTGAGGCGGTCCATGACGATGTCGATGTGGTGTTGGTGCATGACGCAGTTCGTCCGTTTCTCACCGAACATATGGTGGAAGGAGTCGTGAAGGCGGCTCAGACCATGGGAGCGGCAATTATCGCCCTTCCCATGAGGGATACCGTCAAGCAAGTGAGAGCCGATCGTGTCATTGAACACACGGTTGATCGGCGGTCCTTGTGGCTCGCTCAAACCCCGCAAGCCTTCCGTCGAGACTGGCTGGTGGCAGCCCATCGCAAGGCTCATGCTGAAGGGGTCCGTGCAACCGATGATGCCTATCTGATGGAGTGGGCCGGACATCCCGTGTCTGTCGTCGAAGGAAGCGGCGAAAACATCAAAGTCACGAGGCCGGAAGACATGGTGATCGGCGAAGCGATCTTGGCATCGCGCCGATTGAGCGGAAGCAGAGGATCGGCATGAGGACGGGATCTCGCATCGGCTATGGGTACGATGTCCACCCGCTCGGAGCGGATCGTCGATTGATCCTGGGAGGGATTGAGATTCCACACATAAAAGGATTGCTCGGCCATTCTGACTCCGACGTCCTTGTTCACGCGATTTGCGATGCTCTATTGGGAGCGATGGGGGAGGGGGATCTCGGTCGGCACTATCCAAGTTCCGATCCCAAGTATAAGGGGATCTCAAGTTTGAAACTGCTGGAAGACGTCATGGCGAAGCTGAAAGCGAAGGGGTATCGGGTGGGAAACATCGACAGCGTGATTGTGGCCCAGGCCCCTCGGCTCGGGCCTCATCTTCCAGCGATGCAGAAGAAAATAGCGGAAACTGCCGGCATCGAGCCGGATCTCGTCAATGTAAAGGTGAAAAGTGGGGAAGGCTTGGATGCGGTCGGACGTGAAGAGGGGATGATCGCGCATGCCGTGTGTTTAATAGAACCGGTTTGACGTCAGAATAAGCGTACCACGTGATGTTAGCGAAAATTAAGCAAGATCTCCAAGCCGTTTTTGACCGAGATCCGGCGGCCACAAGCAAGCTCGAAGTGATCCTCACCTATGCGGGCTTCCACGCATTGCTCGCCTATCGCATCTCCCATTGGCTCAAGTCATACGATGTACCGATCCTGCCGCGCGTGATTTCGCAATTGGCCCGCTGGGTGACCGGGGTGGAGATCCATCCTTCCGCCAAGATCGGGACCGGCTTTTTCATCGACCATGGGATGGGAGTTGTGATCGGGGAAACGGCGGAAATCGGGGATTATGTGACCCTCTTCCAAGACGTAACATTGGGAGGAACGGGCAAGGAACGTGGCAAGCGGCATCCGACGCTCGGCAATCATGTGGTGGTGGGAGCCGGTGCGAAGATTCTCGGCGGCATCAAGATCGGTGATAACGTCAAGATCGGAGCGAATTCAGTCGTCTTGAAGAACGTGCCTGCTAATTCGACGGTGATCGGTGTACCGGCCCGCGTCATCAAGTCCCAGGGCGAACGCCTACCTGACGCGACCATGGATCAAGTCGATCTGCCCGACCCAATCAGTGATCGGTTGATTGCTCTTGAACAGGAATTGATCGAACTCCGCAAAAAAGTCGATGATCGGAATTCTTGACCGACCTTGCTCTCGCTTGGGGTTCCTACAGCTGCAGCGAACAGTTACTCTGCCACTGGGAATTCTTGTTCAATCACCGGCTGCACTGGTAGCTGAGGCCTCGAGTTTGGCTGTTGGTGCGGCACGAGCCACGCAGGCTGCCTGAATGTTCGTCGATAGGCAGGTGCTCATAAAGTCTTTCAGCTCGTCGCCCTTCAGCTTCTGCTCGCCCGCCTCTTTGTTGCACGTCTTCGTCTTATTCTGCTGAGCCTCCTTGCCGCCCTGGGGTTTCTCCGGCTTGGCGGATAGATACTCCTTCCGAAGTACCTTCCATTCATCCTTCGTTTCTTCGGCCTATCGAGCTTAATCTGAAGCGTTACTCGTAGTCGACCCGCACCAGGAAGAGCCCATGCGGAGGAGCTGTTTTACCGGCAGCTGAACGATCGCGCGCATTGAGGATGCTCTTGAGGCTGTCGGGCGTGCGCTTGTGCAAGCCGACCTCCGCGAGTGTGCCGACGATCGAGCGCACCATCTGTTTCAAAAAGCGGTCGGCATAGGCCTCGATTCGCAGTCGATTTCCTTCTCGGAAGACGGTGAATCGCCGCAGATGACAGATGAGATCGTCGTTGTCGGTCGGCTGGGTCTGAAACGAAGAAAAGTCGTGTGATCCGATCAGAGCCATCCCAGCCTTATTCATCGCAGCGTCGTCGAGAGGCTGATGGATATGCCAGCAATAGTCGCGCTCAACTGCCGGACGCTCCGGGCGATTTAGGATGCGATATTCGTACAATTTGCCCTGAGCCGAATGCCTTGCGTGGAATGTGTCCGGCATGGGCGCGGCTGCTCGCACCACGATGCTCTTTGGGAGATGAGCGTTCAGCGCCCTGGTCCATTCCCGGGGCGTCATATCACGGTCGATACGAAAACTCGCGACCTGACCAAGCGCGTGCACTCCCGCGTCAGTGCGCCCCGCTCCCATGACGGATACACCGGTTTGAGTAACGCCTAGAATAGCTGTTTCGAGAGCTTCTTGGATCGTCGGTCGGTTGGGCTGACGCTGCCAGCCTGCGTAGGCCGTGCCGTCATATTCGAGAATCAGCTTGATGATTGGCATGGAGCACGTGGATGGCGATGGGTGGCACGGTCATCGGATGTTCTGCCGATTATTGGTGAGAAACGAAACAATACCATGGTAGAGGGACTGAGCGACATCCCGGACGAACGCCGGGTTTCTAAGGAGAGCTTCTTCGTCAGGGTTAGAAATATAGGCGATCTCGGTCAGGATGCTCGGCATGCTCGTAAACCTCAATACATAAAATGGTGCCGTCTTGACGCCATGGTCGTTGACCACGTATTGCCCGTTCAACCGGGAGACCATGGATTCCTTGGCGTTCCAAGCGAGCTCCAGAGATTCCTCGATCTTCTTCGCCGTTAAGAGATCCGCTACGAGGTATTCCCATCCGATCCCGGTGTTGCTGATCGGGGTGCCGTTTTCCCGTGCCGCGACCTCGAGAGCCCGCTGATCCTTGGCCTCTCCGAAGTGATAAATTTCGATCCCTTTGACCGCGCGTGATGGATGAGAGTTGACGTGAATGGAGACAAAGAGATCGGCTTCGTTCCTGTTTGCAAACCTGGCTCGATCCTCCAGGTCAATGAACATATCACGGTCCCGGGTCATCAACACGCGTACGCCGGGCCGTCGGCTTAGGAGCTCACGAAGCCGGAGTCCTACCTTGAGGGTAATATCCTTCTCCTCGGTCCTTCTGAGGCCTCGTGCGCCAGGATCTTTCCCACCATGGCCGGGATCGATCACAATGGTTGTGTATCCCTTGGCGCGCGATGTTATGGGTTGTGAGGCTGGGAAAGTCGACTGCTGAGGGACTCCATGCGAGTCAGGTTGGTGAGGAGGGACTTGTGCAGGGGGCGGAGTCACGTCCATGACTAAGCGAGGCGGATGAGAAGGAGCGAAGTGTCTATCAGGATCCAAGGCCAGTCTGGTTCTCTCTGGGCTCGTCAGCACACGGAAATTGCGAACGGTCACGGGAGTAAGGGAAGCGGTCATTCTTGCTGGTCGGCTGTGTCCCGATGACATCACCGGCAGAGGATGATGATCATGGGACGTCCAAGCCCAGGCCGCCTGGATGAGGCTTCCGTATGCGGACAGGAAGACGGTACTGGACAAGAGAAGGGTGAGAGACTTGATTGAAAGCAGCCGAGGCTTTCGTACGCGCATGGGCCTCTATCAGTCGAAGACAATGGGAGACTATTCTCAGATGTCTGCCGCCTTGTCAAGAATTACACCGGTTGGCTATGCGGAGTTCGGATTGACTGTTTGCTCATGACCGCGATAGCGTCAGGTATGCCGACGCATCTGATCGTCGATGGGTATAACGTGCTGGCTGGCGCCGGAAGTCTTTCCGGACACCTTGAATCGGCCCGCGAAACGTTGGTGCACGATCTTGCGGCCTATCGGCATCGAAAGAATTACATCATCACAGTCGTATTCGACGGCTGGCAGCAAGGCCGATCATCGGAGCAACGGGAGCATCGTGCCGGAGTCCAAGTGATCTATTCAAAACGGGGTGAGCGAGCGGATCAGGTCATCCAACGGTTGGCACGGGGGTATGGGGCGGATTGTGCGGTTGTCAGTTCCGATCACGAGATCATGAATGCGGCCAAAGCCCATGGGGCCTTTACCATGGGTGCTCGGGAGTTTGCTGGGAAGCTCCGCATGTCATCGGGGGCGGTCGGCACTGTACCATACAAAGAACTAGATTCTGGCGACGACACCCGCCCGAGACGCGGACCGGAGAAGAAGGGAAATCCTCGCAAGCTTCCAAAGGCGCAACGGCAGCGAGACCGCCGACTCAGGCGATTTTGAACAGTCGCTTGGCATTCACGGTGGTTATTCTCTGCACGTCGTCGAGGGAGAGTTCGGGATGGAGCCCGGCAAGTTGCTTGGCCACCTGGGATACGTAGGCTGGTTCGTTACGTTTCCCCCGGTAGGGAACGGGCGTGAGATAGGGACAATCGGTCTCGATGAGCACGCGATCTAACGGGGTGTGTTTGGCGACCTCGCGCAGCGGAGTCGCGTTTTGAAACGTGAGGATTCCTGAAAACGACAGGTAGAACCCAAGCTGCAAAGCTTCTTTCGCCAGGCGGCTATCTCCGGAAAAACAGTGGAATACCCCACCAACCTCCGACGCTCTCTCCTCCTTCAGAATCGCAAGCGTATCCTCTTGGGCTTCCCTTGTATGAATGATCACGGGCAGCGCGAGCTCGCGTGCAAGCTGAACCTGTTCGCGGAACCGATCGCGCTGTTCTTTTGGCGAAGAGTGATTGTAATGGTAGTCCAGCCCGATTTCCCCATAGGCCACCACGTTTTTGTTCTCCGCCAGACGCCGGAATTCATCGTACCAGCCGTCCCGGACATGTTTGACCTCATGGGGATGGACGCCGACCGACGCGTACACGAAGGGATATCGCTCAGAGAGCGCGACGGCCGCTTGGCTGGTCGGTAGATCACAGCCAATGGTGACGAATGCCTCGACCCCGGTCTCTTGGGCGCGGGTGATGACAGCCTCTCTGTCTTCGTTGTATCGAGCATCATCGAGATGTGTGTGGGTGTCGATCATCGGAGGCATCGTAACATGGGCGATTACTCCGGAGATAGTCGAATAGGCCGCTGAATGGCGGAAGCCATCAAATTGGTCGGTCGTGGAACTGTCGAAGCTAAGGAGAGGGAGTGACAGAACGAGACGTGTGATCCACGGACCTCAATTATCACAATCAATGCCGAGGCCGAGATGAAATAGGCCATCGGTGAGAGACCAGAGTACTTTACCTCCAGAGCCCAAGATCGCCAGGTAGCGGTCTTGGGCTTTTTATTGTCGGCCGATATGGAATGGATAGGTCAATGTCGCCGACGTTCCAGTGATTAGGGAGGCGAGCTGAAGATTAGACAATTTCATGGTGAGGGTTTTGTACGCTCAATCGTCTCCTATATGAAGTGGTGCCGTCGGGAATGTTCAGCGTCGGCTCAGAAACAAGGAATCGCAACATGGACGCGCTTAAAGATCTAGTGGATTACGGAATCATTGGGCTGCTCTTAGCGCTCAGTCTCTGGGCACTGGCCGTGGCGGTGGAACGGTGGCTCTACTATCGACGTGTGAGCCTCAATCAGTTCGAGAATATTCAGATCATGGAAATAGACCTGACAAAACGGCTGGTCGTGATCGGAACGGTGGCTGCCAACGCGCCGTACATTGGTCTCTTGGGGACCGTGTTGGGGATTATGTTGACGTTCCATACGATGGGCATGTCGGGAACAATGGCGGTCAGTGCCATTATGGTCGGGTTAAGCCTGGCGCTCAAGGCGACGGCTATCGGACTGTTGGTCGCGATCCCGTGCGTTGTGCTGAACAACATCCTCAGGCGTCGTGTCGCCGAACTGCTTACCCTGTACAAGGTGCAGCATGGAGCGTGAGCTGAATCAGATCAATGTCATCCCTCTCGTGGACGTGATGCTGGTTCTCTTGGTCATTGTCCTGACCACGGCCACGTTCATTTCGACGGGACAAGTGCCGGTCGAACTGGCAAAAGCGAAGGAAGTCAGCGATCACCAGGACGTGCCGCTGATGATTACCTTGACGTCCGATGGCCGGCTGTTTCTGAACGACCAACCAGTCCCGGACAATGGGCTGGCGACTGCCTTGAACGATCATCCTCGCGAGTCAGCGGTCGTATTGCGGGCTGATCGAGTGACCGTCTTGGAGCGGTTCGTGGGAGTGGTCGACGAAGTGAGGGGACTTGGATTTAAGCAGGTGAGTCTTGAGGTCTTGCGATCATGACGACCATTGAGCTCAGTCAGGTCGGCGTGAGTGCTGTCGTCGACACGAGTGCGGTCGGCGAGCAGGCCCGGGGGTGGACGGTCTCCCTGCTGCTTCATGGCGTGGCCGTGGCAGGCGCGCTTTTCCTCATGACGGAAATCGACAAGCCGATTCTGCCGGAGTCGTTTCACTGGGACGTCTCGATGGTGGAAGCACCGACGCAATCTGAAGCGCCGCCGGCCGAACCGGTGGTTCAGCCTCCTCCTTCGCCCGTCACGCCGAAGCCACCCGTCAGACCGACATCCAAGCCGATCGCTCAACAACCTCAACCAATGATACAACAGGAGTCTGTGGTCACCCACGCAGAGCCGGTGATGGAATATGCTCCCGTAGAGACGGCTGAAAATCAGGTCGTCACATCGGAGGCCGCCGTCGCACAAACGGTCGAACCATCAACCCCGCAGAGGGTTGAGCAGGCATATCCGGTCGAATCCCAAGGACCTGCCGTGGAGCACCGAACGGTTCAATATCGGCAGGTTCAGTATCGTCGAACCCAAACGGACTACGGCTGGCTCCGCGACATGCTTTGGGAACGGATCGAAGAATTAAAGCGCTATCCGGCGCTGGCAAGAACCAACCATTGGGAAGGCAGGGTCGTCGTCCAGGCAGTCATCAAGGCGGACGGGACAGTGGGAGATCTCAGTGTCGCTGAAAGCTCAGGCCACCCGCTGCTGGATGAGGAGGCGTTGGTGGTCATGAAGAAAGCATCCCCGTTGACGCTCAAACATCAATTGGAGAGGTCGCAGATTACCATTCTGGTTCCGATCAGTTATCGATTGGACGGGTAACGAGCGGAGCAAGGGACTCTAGTCGAGTGGAACACATACACAAGGAGAATCACGATGAATCGCCGGACGATCAGACGCTCAATCATTCGCACCACGTCATTCATATCCGTAATTGGGACGCTTTGTCTGTTTGGCGATCTAGCCTGGGCCCAGAACAAGAGCGAGAAAGCCTTCCATGCCGTGGCGGTTGATGCGAAGAGCGTTGAAACAGACGTCAAGAACGTCTCCTTTTATTACGAAGAAAAGATCAGCGAAACCGCGTTTGTGCCGCACGAGATGCGGGAACTACCCGTGAAGCGTGGTACTGCCACCGTCAAAATCAAGTTCGACGGTATCAAACATATCGACCTCAAGCCGTCAGGTAACGGCACAGCGCCGAATGTGACCATTACACTCAACGATGGCAAAACGGGTGAGTTTATCTTGGCCGTCGCAGGCAGTTTCAAAGGGCAATCCGAATTCGGGGAAGTCGAATTGCCGGCTGCGGAACTGAGAAAGCTCACATTCAAGTAGGCTTTCTTCGCCGGACCACAGCATTCGACGAACGGGGTAGGGCCATGAATGAGTCTCGCGTGTCGGCCGCATTAGGTATGGACGTCCGGTGCCACTGCGGGAAGCTGGTGGCTCGCTGGCAAGGTGAAGGCCTGGTTATCAAGTGTACGCGTTGCAGACGGTTCGTCCGAATTCATGCGTCCGCCATCGGCGGCTTGCCGCCTCACGGGCTCATGTCGCGTCCACGGTAACTTCTCGTCCACACATACCACATTCGCTGCAAGGCCAAGGGATCGTGAGTCTGAACTACCGGCTACACGCCATACAGTTCTTATTCTCATAGGCGCAGCAACATGATTACCGACCAGTTCAGGTCTGATATCACGCAAGCGAAGGTGATCGACCCCATTGATGCTTCTACAGGCCTTTCTTCACCAGCGTCGGCGCAGCCTCATTTTAAATTAAAAAAGTTTTGGCTGAAGATCCACCTCTATCTGGGACTGTTTGGTGGCGGGCTGTTCGTATTAATGAGCCTTACCGGAAGCTTCTTGGTCTTCTATAAGGCCATCGACGAATGGTTGAATCCTGCGTTGGTGACGACGAGCGGCGAGGGTTCCTACCGACCCTTGAATGAGATCGTCGTGGTGGCCAAGATGGCTGGCCCATCCGACAGCCTGCTGGATAGTATCGAATGGCCGTCGCACCGGCACAGTGTTTTTCTTACCTGGCACAAGATGCCGGCCGATACGGTCGGTGGCTTCCGCTGGTTTCAAGTGGCCATCGATCCGTATACGGGAGCCGTGCTGACCGAAGACCGTGAATGGGGCGGATACCTGGTGTCGTTCATCTACAAGCTGCATGCATCACTCCTGATGGACGATGTTGGTGCGACGATATTAGGGTTTGTCGCTATCGCGCTGCTTGTCTCGATTAGTACCGGTGTGTATCTTTGGTGGCCGCGTTCCGGCCGCCTCCGTCAAGCACTGATCTTCACATCGGCCAGGAGCCTGATTCGCCGACAGTACGAATGGCACAAGCTTAGTGGGTTCTACGGCGCGATCATTCTGGGGATGCTCGCCTTTACGGGTCTGTACCTGGAATTTAGCGACTATGTGGTTCCGATCGTTCGACTCTTTTCATCGGTTCAAGAATTTCCTGAAGAAGAAACACTGGAATCCATTCCAATGGCAGGCACTCCGCCGTTGTCCGCCGAGGAGGCAATCGCGCTCGCGGGGCGAGTGCTTCCGGAAGGGGAGTTGCGGTCCATCAGCATTCCTCAAGGGGATACGGATGTCTATCAAATCAGTCTGCGCCAGCCGGGCGAGGTCATGGAATCGAGCGGTCAAAGCCAAGTCTGGCTGGATCAATACAGCGGTAAGATCCTTCGCGTCTACGATTGGCGGCAGTTTACCGGCGGCGAAACGTTCTTGGCTTGGCTCTTTCCTCTGCACAACGGCGAAGCATTCGGCCTCGCCGGTCGCTGGATCGTGTTCTTCATCGGGTTTGTCCCTCCCGTGCTTTACGTCACTGCGCTGCGTATGTGGTGGCTCAAGCGACAGGCGCATCGCCGGCGATCGGCATATGATCCGGAACATGATCATCGCCATCCTCCGTTGCCGGATTGATCGTACCTGAAGCCGTTCCATTGCGACAGGTGACTCGGCATCACGTCTTGCCACCCGTTATAGCGAACGAGACCCGAGACAACGAAAGAATTCCCACCGAACTCTAACATGAGGGGTTGACAACCTCCCCGCAACGATGATATTGAGAACTCCTATCAAGGAGATGTCAGTCAGGCACCGAAGCCCTATCCTTGATTGACAGTCGCAGGAACCAAGAGGCCAGAGGTCGCATTGACCGGAGCCCAAGGCGTCATGAGATGCTTTGGGCTTTTGTGTTTTGAGACACAGATCCGAAAGCAGCGTTCAGCGCTGCCTCATTAGGGTGTTGTTGGTTGGATGGAGATTCGGCATCGGGTCGAGGACGAGAATCATCCGTGATGGGATCTCGGTAAGGCGATTGGCCCTGGCAAAGCAGGAACAAGAACCGGTTCATACAAGCCTGGGGAGAAGAAATCATGACATCAATCTGTAAACGATGCGGAGGTTTCCTGGTAGGAGAGCAAACGGTTGATTACTACCAAACGCGATGTTGGAAATGTGTCAACTGCGGTTGGTACCGCAGGGAGACTCAAATGCGTTCAAGCCGACCCATCACATTGATGAACCGTCGGGTCGGCAAATAGGTCAAACATTGATCGACGAAAGGTGAAGACATCGTGAAAAATACGTTACAAGCCAATGGAGCGATGAAGTTGGTCCTGTGCGATTGCGGCAAACTGCATGTGACGTTAGGTTCCGTGACCCTGCATTTCACCCGCAACGAGTTTCAGAAGTTTGCCGAATCGATAGGACGCCTTGCAGCGATCGTGGGACAATCCGCACCCTTTCAGGCGTCGGCGGGGGCACGGTCCTCCTTATCCGAAGGATGTCACTGAGACGAGGGCGACGAGTGTCCGACTGGAGTTGTGTGGGGAAATCGCTTGGAGACAGGGGGCGGACGCATGGACGGAGCACAGGCCAGGTGTAGCGTGCGCCTTCGCGCAAGACCGTTGAAGGGTCGGCTGTGAAGAGGCATCAGATCGCATCTCGTGACGATCTTGCCGTGTTCCTTAGCTTGGCGGCGTCGATCAGCATTCTCGTGTCGGCTGCGGCGGCCATGTGGATCTGGCCGAATGTTTTGGAGAGTAGGGCGACAGTCACCGCTGAGGAAGGCTTGGATATACCATAATGTAATCATGGACCTTGCCGTATTGATGGCCGTGACGTCGGCACTTTCACGGCTGTGTTCGGGTCTAGCTGAAAACACTCGGTATCTAGCAATCAGCACTAGCCAAGGACCGTGCTCGTTGCAGATCGGACCCCGAGGTATCAAGGGACACCGTGGGGTTTCTATTTTACACAAAGGATGTTGAGGAGACACACGATGAGGACCCAGGGCCTGAATCTTGTTGGAATAGAGTCCATGGTATCGCGCGATGCTCGCGGGTCGTCGGGTACCTCTCTAACACTCACGTACGAGCAGATCGCGGGCTTGTTTCATCAGTACCGCGAGGAACTCACCCGCCGCCTTGTCGGTATGGTGAGATCGCACGAGACCGCTGCCGATCTTGTGCAGGATACGTATGTGCGGCTGCTGCGGCTGGGCGGTCGGCAGGCCGTCGAGCAACCGCGCGCCCTGCTTCACCGGATTGCGGCCAACTTGGCGATCGACCATTTACGAAAAGAAAAGCATCCGGTCCATGCCGCCGATGGTTTGGATGCCGCGATGGCGGTGCCCAGTCACGTGCCCTCTCCGGAACGCGAGTTGCTCGGCAAACAGCGGTTTCGAATCGTCCTTCAAGCGATTGAACGTTTGCCCTCCCGAACCCGCGAAGCCTTCCTGCTCTGCAGAGTGTATGGGTACTCCTATCAAGAGATCGCGACCCGCATGAATATCTCTGAAAGCGCCGTGGAGAAGCTGCTGATGCGCGCGCTGGATCGGAGCTGTGAAGCGCTCGACGTGTTAAACAACGCTGAGTGAGGAAGGTGGTCCCCGGATTCGTCACACTGTATACTAGTGGGCCTCGTCGAGCATCAGCCGACGAGGCCCGTTTATACAGCGAACAAACGAATCAGGCGACATGCGTCCATGTGAAGAAGAAGCCAGGCTCCGGAAGGAAGCCGTAGCGTGGGTTGTTCGGTTGCAGAACGATAGCCTGTCGCCGGAAGAGCGACGGGCATTCAACGGGTGGTACGAGCAGAGTCCGGCGCATGCGCTGATGTTTCGTAAGGTTTTGACCGTTTGGGACAGTCCCGATTTGCGCGCGGCTGCGGAAGCGGCTGTGCAGGCCGATCCTTCCTCGTTCAAGATAAGAACTACGGTGCGTCGATGGTGGCCGATTCCAGTCGCCGCTTGTATCATCCTGGTCATTGTCGTCGCGGTACACCTCGATGTTATGACGCGATGGCGGGCCGATTATCGGACCGAAGTCGGCGAGCGCCGCACTGTCGAATTGCCGGACCGGTCGATTGTTACCCTCAACACTCAATCAGCGATCGAGCTTTCGTTTGACGCCTCGACACGCCGAATCCGTTTGCTCAAAGGGGAAGCGCTCTTCAACGTCCGGCATGATCCGGCTCATCCGTTCATCGTGGAAAGCGCCGACACTGCCACGCGAGCTGTCGGAACGGCTTTTGTCGTGAGAGCGGAGCCGGCTGGTGATCAGGTGATCGTCATCGAAGGTGCTGTCGAAGTCGATGCGATCAGTTCTAGACGAGAGACGCATCTACCGGCAATCGCGACTTCCGGATCGCGGATCGATATGGTGCAAGGCCGGATGGGGGAACCGTACCCGGTCGATATCTCGGCGGCTTCAGCCTGGGCGCGAGGGCGGCTCGTGGTCAACGGCGTCCCATTCGCCCAGGTGATCGACGAATTGCGTCGGTACTATCCTGGCACGATCGTCTTGTGGAACCACACCATCGACGAGATGCGGGTGACGGGGACCTATAACCTTGATGACCCCGCAAGAGTCTTGTCTCTTCTGACCCAGACCCTTCCGATCCGACAGGTCAGCTGGACCGATCGCATTGTGATTCTCTTCTAGACTCGCTTTCACCCTCTTTCAGCTTCAAGCAGGTGAGGAGAATTCTCTCGCCCTCCGTCTACAGGAGGGTGGGTGAGCACATGAGGCGCTGAGCTGAATGAAGAGAGTGGAGCGAGATAACGGACCTGTTTCACGAGACGGTGATCGAGACGGCCGATGGGTTCACGCGTGGTTGCGGGATTTGTGTCGGCGCATCCTGCTTCTCGCACTGATCGTGACGGTCGCCGACGACCTATTCGCGCAACAGAGCGTTCCGCCTGGGACAAAAAACGCTCCGATTGAGTTCAACATTTCTGCGCAACCGCTCGGCTCCGCGCTGAACGCCTTCGCCGAGAAGACTGGTTGGCAGGTCAGTGTGCCGACCGAGCTGGTCGCCGATCGGACATCCTCTGGGATCAGCGGGATCCATCAGCCTGAAGCTGCGCTTCAGGCGCTGTTGGCCGGTACAGGACTGACCTATAGTTTGACCGAGGGCAATGCCGTCACGCTCGTGCCGGGAGCCGCAATGCCGACCGTGGCCGCACCGTCGATCGGTGGAAGTGAGGCCACAACGCCGGGATCGCAGGCTGGGTCGACGGATACCACAATGGCGAAGCCCATCAAGGTGTCTGAAATTGTGGTGAAAGAAAAACGTGAGCGGCGAGATTCCTATACTGTCGATGAAGTCTCGAGCGCGACCAGGATTCCTGTGCCGGTGCACGACACCCCTCGATCGGTCGAGGTGGTAACGAGGCAGGTGCTGGACGATCAAAAAGTCACCCGGTTCAGTGAGGCTCTGCGCAATGTAAGCGGGGTGGCGGAATCCAATACTCAGGGCGGTCGCGCCGGCGAATTCACGATCCGGGGATTTGCGTCGGAGTTCAACGTCTTCAAGAACGGCTTTCGCGATGACGCCACATTCGCCTCAACCACCGCGCGAGACATCATCAACCTAGAGCGCATCGAGGTCGTCAAAGGTCCACCGTCCTATCTGTACGGTCGGGGCGATCCGGGTGGTGTGATCAATCAAATCACGAAGGCACCGCTGAAAAATCCTTACTACTCGGCGGAAATGCTCATCGGCAGTTATAACCTGTATCGTCCACAGTTCGACATCGGCGGCCCGCTGAACGCCAGCAAGACGCTGACGTTTCGATTTAACGGCATGTTCGAGTCATCTGGCAGTTACCGAGAAGGGGTCGAGTCGACCAGGACCTTCCTGGCGCCGACGATCGGGTGGGAAATCGGGCCTCGGACGACCTTGAGGTTCGAAGGTGAGTACCTATACAGTCGCGCCCCCATCGACCGCGGATTGACCGCCTTCGGCGGAGGCGTCTTGCCGATCCCGATCAGCACCTTCTTAGGTGATCCGGCTCGTATGGATATAGCGCAAAATGGGAAAGCCACGCTGATCCTGTTACACGACTTCAACGACATGTTCAGGTGGCGCACCGGTTTTAGAGCGGCGGTGAACAGCGACCAGTATCGGAGCCGGGAAGCGTGGTTCTACGTCGGGGACGAAAGCGATGGCATTTTGAATCTGGCGCAGTTTTACATCCCGAAGACCAGCCAGAGTTACTATTTGCAGAATGAAGTGCACGGAAATTTTTCCACCGGCCCGATCAAGCACAAGGCCATCGTCGGGATCGAGCTGGGACGTGAAGTCTCTGATGAGTCAGTAGCCGACGATAATCAGGGTCAGGATACCACCGTACAGGGAGCCTTCAGCTATATTAACGTTTTCAATCCTGCCGACCGACTCTTTCTGGATACCCCGCTCACCACAACCAGCGATAGCAAAGAAGTCAACGGTATTCTGGGCGTCTATTTCGGCGATCACCTGAGCCTCACGGACAAGCTCCACCTGCACGCCGGTGGCCGGTTCGATTACTTTAAGCAAGACCTCACCAATCGTCCCACCGATCTCGATCCGACTCAAACTGAGGAAGGCCTAACCGACACGGCTTTCAGCCCGTCGGTTGGACTGACCTATCAACCCTGGAAACCCATCGCGTTGTATGCCAACTATACCGAGTCCTTCATGCCTAATGTCGGAACCAGAAGCTTTGACCGGTCGCTGTTGAGTCCACAGCGGGGCAAGGCCTATGAGGGAGGGGTCAAGTTTCGATTCTTCGAGGACCGGTTACGGGCGACGATCGCCGGTTTTCACATCAATAAGACAAATGTGCCGACGATCGATCCTATCAACGGATTACCGTTTGTGGTAGCGACGGGTGAACAGCGGAGTCAAGGTATCGAGTTCGACGTGGCAGGAAGGATTTTGCCGGGGTGGGATCTCATCGGCAACTATGCCTACATCGACGCGAGGGTCACCGAAGATAATGAATTTTTGGTAGGAAGCCGACTGCCCAACGTCCCCCTCAACCAGGGCAGCCTCTGGACGACCTATTTTCTCCAGGAGGGTCCGCTCAAAGGCCTTGGCGCTGGACTCGGCATGTATGCCCAAGGCAAGCGGAACGGCATGCCCCAATGCCAGAATCCAGACGATTGCCCGGCACCGTACGAACTTCCCGGGTTTGTTCGCATGGATGCCGCGGTGTACTATCGGAAGCCGGAAATATTCACCCGAACCAACTTACTCGCTGCCGTGAACTTCACCAACCTGTTGGATCAGCGGTACTTTACCGGAACGTTGGGAATCCGGGAAGTTGTCTACACCGGCGCGCCCTTCACGGTGATCGGTTCCGTGAAGCTGGAGTTTTTCTAGCCGGCACTTCATCTTCTCAACAGAAAAGTAGCAATACGTACTCTGTGAGAAACTCACAAGGCGCGTCGTGGTCCGAAGCTGATCCTCTCGGAAAGAAGGTCTTGTAGGCCAGGTGAGGGAAATGCTTCGTGTTCCGTCTACGTAGTACAGAACGCTTCAGTCATCAGAGAAGGGACGCGGTCCCGCCACGTCGCTAGTCTGGTTCCCTTCGATGCAGATGGCCTTCGAGCTCACCGACTGAGGTAACGAGAGAAACCCTACAGAGGTTCACGAGGATTCGGGGTGAAGGCAACCGGCATCCCGCCCTAGGGGTGTCTCTCATGATTGAGAAAGGCTCCAGTGACGTCTGATGGCCACAAAGACATGGTAACGCTCGTCGACCTTGCTCGTCATAGAGCCGACAGTTTCACGGATCGAACAGCTTACACATTCTTAACCGACGGTGAGTCGGAGGCCTGCGAAGTCACGTATGGTGAATTGGACCGTCAATCGCGAGCTATTGCGGCTTGGCTCCAGTCACTGGGAGCTCAGGGTGAACGGGCGATCCTTCTCTATCCGCCTGGTCTTGACTACATCGCGGCCTTCTTCGGTTGTTTGTACGCGGACGTCGTCGCCGTACCGGCCTATCCTCCGCAACGGAAGCGAACGCTGGCAAGATTGCAGGCAGTTCTTGCAGACTCTGGAGCTACCTTTGCCCTGACGACGACGAAGATTCGCGCCGGCGTCGAACGGCTTTCCCGCCGGGATTCAGGAATTGATGAGCTCAAGAAGGTGCAGTGGGTCGAGACTGACGCTCCACCCCAAGCCATCGAGAGCGCTTGGAAACAGCCTGCGTTGACGTCACGGACGCTTGCCTTCCTCCAATACACCTCTGGTTCGACCGGATCTCCGAAAGGCGTCATGGTCAGCCACGAGAATCTGTTGCACAACCAGCGCATGATTCAACAGGCGTTCGGCCACACCGAAGAGACGACCGTTCTTGGATGGCTTCCGCTCTATCACGATATGGGACTGATCGGGAACGTTCTTCAACCGCTCTATCTCGGCAGGCCTTGCGTGCTGATGTCGCCCGTTCATTTTATGCAGAAGCCGTATCGCTGGTTGTCCGCCATTTCTCGGTATCGCGCCACCACGAGTGGCGCGCCGAATTTCGCCTATGACCTCTGCGTGCGTCAGATTTCCGTCGCGGAACGAGCTTCGTTGGATTTGAGTTCCTGGTCGGTGGCTTTCAACGGGTCCGAGCCGATCCATGCCGGAACGCTGGATCGATTTTCGGAAACATTTGGTCCATGTGGGTTCAGGCGAGAAGCCTTCTATCCCTGTTATGGGCTGGCCGAAGCGACGTTGTTCGTGGGCGGAGCCGAAGCTGGCGCTGTACCCGTTCTCAAGACCGTTGAGAAAGCCGCGATGGAGAGAGGGGAAATGATCGACGGTTCCCAGGCCGGTACCTCCACTCGACGGCTGGTAGGATGCGGTCGAACCGGTGCCGATCAGCAAGTGATCATCGTCGATCCTGAGACGCGCTCACGTCGTCATCAGAGACAGGTTGGTGAGATCTGGGTCAAGGGCGCAAGCGTGGCGCAGGGGTACTGGAATCGCCCTGCAACGACGGCTATCACATTCTCGGCCACGACGGCGGATACGATAGAAGGTCCATTTCTTCGGACCGGCGATCTGGGAGTGATCCAGGACGGCGAACTGTTTGTGGTCGGGAGAGTGAAAGATCTGATCATTATCCGTGGCAGAAACCATCACCCGCAGGACATTGAGGCCACAGTGCAGGAAAGCCATCCGTCTCTCAAGCCGGGCGGCGGCGCGGCCTTCTCCATCCCCATCAACGATGAGGAACAGTTGGTTGTGGTACAGGAAGTTGTCGGCGCTCCTACGGTCGATCTCGACGATGTCGCATCGGAAATCAGTCGGGCTGTCACGGAGCATCACGAAATCCAAGTACATGCCGTTGTTCTTATCAAGCCTGGAACCCTTCCCAAGACTTCGAGCGGGAAGGTTCAGCGCCATCTGTGTCGGACAAGATTTCTTGGGCAAGAACTTGAGGGCATTCGAACCAGATTCCAGGAGAGGAGGACGGAAGATCGGACGAAAGACGCGGCGGTTGATTTCGATGATGACGTGATGGAAACAGTAGCGAAAATCTGGGCACAAGTGCTTGATCGCACCCACATAGGGCCTCATGACAATTTCTTCGAACTAGGCGGGGATTCGCTACGCGGCATCCAGGTATTGGCGAAGGTACGGGCAGCCTATGCAGTCGATCTTCCTCTTGAATCTCTGTTCGACGCTCCGACGGTAGCGGGTATGGCGGCGTTGATTAAACGAGAGCATCGATCTGTGCCGGCTGTGTCACGAAGACTGCAAAAGTCGGTGACAAGGCAGGCCGTCATGCCGTTATCGTTTTCGCAGGAACGATTCTGGTTTCTCGATCAACTGTCGCCCGGCAGCGCATTCAACAACATTCCGGTCGCGTTGAGGATCAAGGGAGTGCTCGACCCTGTTTCGCTTCATCGTGCATTGGCGGAAATCGTGCGGCGTCATGAAATCCTTCGTGCGAGATTCATCGTCCGTCACGGCCAACCGGGCCAGGTTATCGTTCCGCATCTTGAGCTTCCTCTCCCAACCGAAGATCTCATGGGCCTATCCGAGCCGATGCAGGAAGAACGGGTCAGGCTCTTGACGTCGAAGGAGTCCCAACAGCCGTTCAATTTGGAGGCTGGTCACTTGATGCGCGTTCGGCTGATTCGGTTGGGTCGAACGGAACATGTCCTGTTGCTCACCATACATCACATCGTTGCCGACGGCTGGTCCATGCGCCTACTTGCAAGGGAACTGGTGCAGTTGTATGGGGCATTCAAGAACGGGCTTGAATCTCCTCTGGCCATTCTATCGAAACAATACCTAGATACCGTTCTCCATCAACGTGAGTGTGTGGACAGTCAGGAATGGAAGCAGCAAGAGACGTACTGGCGTCGGCAGTTGGAATCCGTACCGCATGTGCTGGCGCTGCCATTCGATTTCCCGCGTCCCGCTGTTCAAGGGCAGAGAGGGGAGCGATATGCCTGGACGGTAGATGCGGAGGTAGGACGGCAGCTACTTGTAATTGGTCGCAGGCAGCAGGCGTCACTATTCATGACCGTTTTGGCTTCCTTCAACATCCTCTTGGCCCGCTACAGCGGACAGTCGGAGTTTTGTGTCGGCACACCTGTGGCCAACCGAGCACAACCGGAATGTGAGGCGATTATCGGCTGCTTCGTCAACACCGTTGCATTGCGTGCCGATCTGTCGGGAAATCCCTCGCATTCGGACATTCTGGCGCAAGTCCGAAAGACAGTTCTTCAAGCGCAGGCCAACCAAGATCTTCCATTCGAGCGGCTGGTTGAGGTGCTGCAAGTGCCGCGCAGTCTCAGCCATACGCCGCTCTATCAGGTCATGCTGAGCTTGGAAGAGGATCAGCCCGATCTCTGCCGGCTGGAGGGTCTGGATGTCCGCCGGATGAAGACGAGCACACAGACATCTGTCTTCGACCTCACGCTTGAGCTGGTCGCGATGAAGGATGGATCTTTGGAGGCGGTGTTTGAGTACAGCACCGACCTGTTTGCCGATGAAACCATCGCGCGCATGGTCCGACACTTTCAGGAATTGTTGAGGCAGATCGTGCTGAACCCTGAAGCTCGCGTGAGCGCACTGGGCCTGTTGAGTCAGGATGAGAGCAGACACGTACTTGAGGATTGCAATAAGACGACTGCGCCTTATCCACGCGAGTCCTGCCTCCATCACCTGTTCGAGGAACAGGCCCGACTCACTCCTGATGCCATCGCGATGGTGTGGAACGGCGCGTCGTACAGCTACCGGTTTCTCAATGAACGAGCCAACCAGCTTGCCCGTTATCTCAGATCGCAGGGCATCGCGATGGAAAGTCGCGTCGCGCTGTGCATGGAACGCTCGCTGGAGATGGTCGCTGGGCTGCTGGGGATTCTCAAAGCCGGAGCCGCCTATGTGCCGATGGATCCCCTGTATCCCCGCGAACGACTCCGTTTCATGATCGAGGACAGCGGCGCGCAATTGGTGCTCACGCAACAGCAATTCCTCGACAAGTTTCAAAACCGGACGGTTCCGATCAGTGCGCTGGACGAGAGTTGGCCTTCCGTCGCCGCTTTACCCGACATCGATTCCCGGTGGCACACCACACCGGAGAACCTGGCCTATATTCTCTACACCTCTGGGACGACCGGCGAACCGAAGGGCATTGAAATCTCCCACCGAGCGTTGGTCAATCATAGTACGGCCATGGCGAGGCATTACGGTCTTCAGCCGACCGATCGTGTGCTGCAATTCGCTTCGATCAGCTTCGATGTGGCGGCGGAGGAATGCTTTCCCACCTGGGCGGCCGGGGCGACGGTGGTGTTGCGACCCAACGAGTCGGTCCCGGCGTTCGCGGATTTCGAGCAGTTCATCGCGGACCACGGTCTCACCGTGTTGAACTTGCCGACGCCATACTGGGCCGAATGGATTGAGGCGATTGAGCACAGTGGAACGGCTCTTCCGCGTTCGCTCCGCTTGGTGATCGTCGGAAGCGAGAAGGCTCTGCCGGATCGTTTGGTTCGGTGGCAACGACTTGCCGGGGATCGCATCGCCTGGTGCAACTCGTATGGACCGACCGAAACCACGATCACGGCGAGCTACTTCATGCCGGAGCGACAGAAGGATTGGATGTCGGCATCGACCGTGCCGATCGGCCGACCGATTGCGAACGTGCAATTGTATGTCCTCAATCCTGCCTTGCAGCCGGTTCCGATCGGGGTGGCGGGAGAGCTCTACATCGGTGGGGTTGGCTTAGCCAGAGGGTACCATCTCCAGCCGGCTCGAACGGCCGAAAAGTTTATCCCGGACTGTTTCAGCCACGAACCGGGCCGGCGACTGTATCGGACCGGCGACAAGGTCCGGCGACTCGCAGACGGGAATGTGGAATTTCTCGGTCGATACGACGACCAAATCAAGATTCGGGGATTTCGGGTAGAACCGGCGGAAATTGAGTTTCGGGTGAGGCAACATCCGGCTGTGAAGGATGCCAAAATCTTACAAGAATTCTTCCAGGAATGGAACGATCAGCCTGGTGTGCCGGCTGGGGCACGAACGGGAGAGCCGCAATTGGTGGGCTATGTCGTGCCTCGGGCGGAGGGCGGCGTGGCGGCGCAGGATCTTCGGAGTTTCCTGGCCGACCGTCTGCCCGGGTACATGATTCCCACGGCATGGGTATGCCTCGACGCCTTTCCGCTCACATCGCGTGGGAAGGTGGATCGTCAGGCCTTGAGAAACCTCGCCGGACGGATTCCCATGGCGGAGCCACTGTCGGCGCCACTCCAGACCGATACCGAGCGGGCTATTGCAGACATTTGGAAAGCTGTTCTCGGCCTCGAAACAGTCGGGCGTCACGACAATTTTTTCGATCTCGGCGGTCATTCTCTTCTCCTGGGTAAGGTGCTGACGCAGGTCCGCTCGCTGAGCGCGCGGCCATTAGGGATGGTCGATTTGTTTCAGTATCCAACGGTGCAGGCTCTTGCCGCGTATGTCGCCGGTGAAGGGCCAGTCACAGGAGATCGTGGAGGGGTTGATCAGGATGAAAAGGCGCAAGAGGGAAGGGAACGACGTATAGCAGGTTCGCAACGGTTGAAGCGGCAGCGTGAACAACGGCGGACGATGACAGGCGGAATCTAAGATGGATCGAAACGGCGGCGATCAGATGAGCGAGCACGATGGATTGGATATTGCCGTCATCGGACTGGCCTGTCGTTTCCCCGGCGCCCACGACAGCGCGACATTCTGGAGGAACTTGCGCGACGGAGTGGAATCCATTACCGCTCTCAGCGAGGAGGACCTGCGATCGGCCGGCGTTCAGGAACGGCTGCGTCAGGATCCGAACTATGTCCGTATGCGAGGCATCATCGACGGGATTGATCTCTTCGATGCAGATTTCTTCGGCGTGCCGCCGAAAGAAGCAGAACTGATGGATCCGCAGCATCGGCTGTTTCTCGAATGTGCATGGGAGACCTTCGAACATGCGGGCTATGACCCGGAACGGATCCACGGATCGATCGGCGTCTATGCTGGCTCCAGCACCAGCGGCTACCTGTTCAATCTTTTCCCTCAGGGCGTGTTGTTGCAGTCGGCTGCCGATATGGCGGGATTGCTTGGCGTGGAGAAGGATTCCCTGCCCACCCGTGTCTCCTACAAGTTGAACCTGGAAGGACCAAGCGTCGCGGTCCAGACCGCCTGTTCCACGTCCTTGGTTGCCGTCCATCTCGCCTGTCAAGGGCTGCTCGCGGGCGAATGCGACATGGCGCTGGCGGGCGGCATCTCCGTCAACGTGCCGCAAAGGGTCGGCTATCTCTATCAGAAGAGCGGGATTGCCTCTCCCGATGGGCACTGTCGGGCCTTCGACGCGGATGCGCGCGGAACGGTCGGAGGGAGCGGAGTGGGAATCGTGCTGTTGAAGCGACTGGAGGAGGCACGAGTCGACGGCGATCGTATCTTGGCGCTGATCAAAGGGACGGCGATCAATAACGATGGAGCGCATAAGGTCGGGTACACCGCGCCGCGAGTCGAAGGGCAGGCCAAGGTGATTCGGGCGGCGCAGGTGGCGGCTGGGGTTGAGCCGGAATCGATAGGATATGTCGAAGCGCACGGAACCGGGACGCCCATGGGCGACCCGATAGAAGTGGCGGCCCTCACCCAGGCCTTTCGTGCCGACACCGACAGAAGCGGATTCTGTGCTATCGGATCGGTCAAGACCAACATCGGACATCTCGATGCAGCGGCGGGGATCGCAGGGCTGATCAAGACAGCCCTCGCCCTGTCGCACAAACAAATTCCTCCCAGCCTGCATTTGTCCTCACCGAATCCGGAAATCGATTTTCCAAGGACGCCCTTTTACGTCAATACGAAACTGACCGATTGGGAATCATATGACAACCCACGGCGTGCGGGTGTCAGCTCGTTCGGCCTTGGTGGAACTAATGCCCATGTGGTCATGGAGGAAGCGCCTCGCGTTGAGCGCGAGCTTGATCCTGTCGATAAACGTCCGCGACTCATCGTCCTGTCCGCCAAATCCAAGTCGGCGTTGAACGAGATGACGGCTCGACTTACCTCACATCTGCAGCGGCACCCAACCGTTGAACCAGCGGATGTTGCCTATACATTGCAGACCGGGCGGAGAGCCTTTCTCAATCGCCGATGGGCGGTGGCAGACGGCATCGAATCTGCAGTGCAAGCGCTGAGTCGTCCGGATTCCGTGAAAATGATCGCCCAGGCCGGCGAACCGAGGCCGGTGGCATTTCTCTTCTCAGGACAAGGCTCCCAGTATCGCACGATGGGACGCGGTCTCTACTCCCAGGAACCCATTTTCCGTGAACAGGTGGACCGATGCGCGACCATTCTCAGTCCCCATATCGGGATGGATATCAAGTCGGTTCTGTTTGAGGAGTCCGCAACGGATTCGGAGAGGCTCAACCGCACCGCCTTTACACAACCGGCTTTGTTCGTGGTGGAGTATGCGCTTGCCAAACTCTGGATGAGCCTCGATGTGCATCCTCAAGGCATGATCGGACACAGTATCGGAGAATATGTCGCCGCCTGTCTGTCGGGGGTGTTCTCGCTCGAAGATGCACTGCGACTGGTCGCAGCTCGCGGACAACTCATGCAAGGTATGCCGCTTGGTTCGATGCTCGCCGTGTCCATGTCGGAAGCAGATGCAACATCCCTTCTGCATGAAGACTTGGACCTCGCGGCGGTCAACGCGCCGAGTCAGTGCGTCTTGTCTGGGTCGGAACCCAGGATCAAAGATCTGCAAGAAACACTGACAAAAAAAGGTGTACAGAGCGTACGGCTCCAGACCTCCCATGCGTTTCATTCACGCATGATGGACCCAATCCTGGAATCCTTTAAAACACAGGTTGCCGATGTCGCGCGTCACGCGCCGACTATTCCATGGGTTTCCAATCTGACCGGTGACTGGATTGCGCCGGCTCAGGCCATGGATCCGTCCTACTGGACGAATCACCTGCGGCGGACCGTCCGGTTCGCCGATGGCATCGAGACATTGTACCTGAAGCCGGAGCTGATTCTGCTTGAAGTGGGACCGGGGCGAACCTTGTGCACCTTGGCTCAGCGACAGATTGATGGACGGTCGGTGATGACTCTCCCATCTCTGATCAGACCACGAGACGGTTCTTCCGCGACATCCGAACCGTCAAGTTTTCTTGAAGCGGTGGGGAGTCTCTGGGCGACCGGCATACCAATCAATTGGTCAGGATTGTATCAAGGCGAACGCCCGCGGCGGATTCCCCTACCGACCTATCCATTTGAACGACGACGGTTCTGGGTCGAACCGGTCCGGCCGTCTGCGACAAGTCAGGACTTGGCGCTCTCCAAGAAACCGAACATCAGGGACTGGTTCTACGAACCGTCATGGAGAAGGTCAAGAACAGGTCTGCCGACTCGGCCCATTCGGGACGCCTCATGGCTGGTATTCGTCGGCGAGCATGGGGAAGGAACTAGAATCGTTGAACAATTGGAATCAGGTGAGCGGCCGGTCGTAACGGTATCGGCAGGGGAACGATATGAACAACTCACAAAAGGAATGTATTCGATTCGGCCCGGCGTTCGTGAAGATTATCACAGGTTGATTCAGGAGTTGCGGGAACAAGATCTATCACCGAATCGAGTGGTGCACTGTTGGAATCTGCGCTTCCCTGACGCTCCATTGTCTGTCGAAACTTTTCGCCGTGCGCAAGATCGAGGCTTTCACAGTCTTGTGTTCCTTTCGCAGGCCTTGGGAAGCAGAACCTCAGCGAATCCGACATGCATGTGCATCCTGACAACCGGGTTGCACGATGTCACAGGTGAAGAAACATTGCGTCCGGAACTGGCTCCGATCGTGGGAGCCTGTCGGGTCATTCCGCAGGAATATGTCAATCTCAGCTGTCGGATGGTCGATCTCCATGTATCGACACCTACTGAGGAAGCTCTGACGCGTTCGGTGATCGCGCGCCTTCTTGCCGAACACTCTGTTGGAGAGGATGAACCAGTCGTTGCATACCGGGGAGCGCATCGGTGGGTCCCGACATTCCAACCGGTGAAGCTCGAACATTCTGACGAACAGCCGGCCTTACTGCGAACACAAGGTGTCTATCTCATCACCGGGGGGCTTGGAGGAGTCGGTCTTCAACTTGCCGACTATCTCGTCAGAACCGTCAAGGCGCGCCTTGTCCTCATAAGTCGGTCAAAGCCGACGGAAGGACAGGTGCAGCGGCTGAAGGCGCTGGAACAAGGCGGCGGGGAAATTCTCACCATTCAGGCGCATGTAGCCGATGAGCAGCAGATGCGGCTTGCACTGGCGCAGGCTTTGGAGCGGTTCGGTGCGGTGCACGGAGTGATACATGCCGCCGCGGTACCAGGTGGAGGGCTGATCGACCTCAAAACCGTGGAGACTGTGGAGGCTGAGTTTGCTCCCAAAGTGGCCGGCGCTTTCGTCCTCGACCATGTGTTTCGGAAAGTACCCTTGGACTTCATCTGCTTCTGTTCCTCTTTGAGTGCGTTGACCGGAGGAGTGGGGCAAGTCGGCTATTGTGCCGCCAACGCCGCCTTAGACGCGATGGCTCACGCATTCTCGAAGCGCGGGAGGCGCGTCATTTCAGTGAATTTTGATCGATGGAACCAGGTTGGAATGGCGGTGCAAGCAGAAGCCAGGTTGAAAACCCTACAGATCGATGCTTCAGAATTCGACGGCATGGCTGCATCGGAAGCGCAGGATGTGTTCGGCAGGATATTGCAGGGAGGGACGTCATCACAGGTGATCGTGTCCGTTCGCGACTGTTCATCCCTTGTGAGGCAAAGCGCCGGAACTGCGCTGTCTCATGTCGTTGGTTTCGCCGCCCACAAGCGGGACGCGAGCCAAGAGTTACTCCGTGCCAAGGCAGACCAGATAGCCGGCGCGACGATTGAAGAAACAGTGACGCTTGTCTGGCAACAAATTCTCGGGGTCGATCGCGTCGGTCTGCGTGACGACTTTTTCACGTTGGGCGGCGAGTCACTGGCCGCTCTGCAGATCTTGAACCGCGTACAGGACATGTTCGGCATGGAGGTCTCGCTCAAGAAGTTTTTTGAATCTCCGACGGTCGCCGGACTCTCCGAGCAAATCCGGCGAGAACAAGGGGGTGGCGTCACGGCGGTACCGGACATTGTTCCGCTTCCTCGAAAAGCTCGTGCTCAACGGAGCGGTGCCATGCATTCGAGTGTCCCGCGCGGACCGGAATCATGAGGAACGCACGACCATGAGTTTGATCCGCTTCTTGTACCGCAATTCATGGCGACTGGTCATGCTCTCCACGGTCGCAGGATTGATCAGTGGCCTGGCAAGCGCGGGGATTATCGCCTTTATCAATGCTGCGCTGGAGGAGAGCCAGCGCACAGTGGCTCTCGGTCTGAGTTTTCTTGGAGGTGTCGTGCTCGTGGTGGTCACGAAGGCCTTTTCGGAGGTGGTGTTGACGCGATTGGGACAAGACATCATCGCGCAGTTGCGGGTACATCTCAGTGAGCAGATTCTTCGTGCGCCTTTTCGACAGGTGCAGGAACTCGGTCGCCATCGATTGCTGGCCTCGCTCAACGAAGACACGGACGTCATTGCTCAGGCCTACGTGCAAATTCCGTTGATTTGTGTGAACGGCGCGACGGTTGTTGGATGCCTGGCGTATCTCGGATGGCTTTCCTGGCCGATGCTGGCCATCGTCCTCGGCTTCATGGTCTTCGGCGCTCTTTCGTTCCAGGCGCAGGAAAAGCAAGCGCTACACTCGTTCAAACAGGCTCGAGAAACAGACGATACCCTCTTTCGACATTTTCAATCGATCCTCGAGGGCATCAAAGAGCTCAAGCTGCATCGTGAACGTCGCCATGCATTTCTCGCCACGGCACTCCGTCCGACAGTGACTGCCTACAAGCGGGATTTCGTCAAGGGCATGACGGTGTACGCCATCGCCACAAACTGGGGGATGTTTTTGTTTTATGCGGTCATCGGGCTTGCTCTGTTTGTCCTCCCCGAGTGGCTTGCGCTGACTCCGCAGGCGGTCGCGGGATCGACGCTCGTGCTCCTGTATCTGATGGGGCCGTTTGCGCAGATTGTTGAAACCCTTCCGAGTGTCGGTCGCGCAAATGTGGCACTGGAAAAAGTCGAGGCGTTGGGGCTGTCGCTGGAAACGGCCTCCGCGCAGGACCAGATCGAGAAACGTGAAACGGTCAGGACCATCGGCATGGGTGGACCCGTTCTCAACGTCACGTGGAAGCGGATCGAGATGGTCGGTGTGACGCATCGGTACTATCGGGAGGAGGAAGGCAGTTTTCATCTCGGTCCGATCGAGCTCTGCTTCACACCGGGTGAGCTGGTATTTCTTGTGGGAGGAAACGGCAGTGGAAAAACGACGCTTGCTCTGCTTCTGCTGGGTCTCTATGCACCGGAATCAGGGACGATTCGTCTCGACGGAGTTCCGATCGACGAAGTCAACCGCGAAAATTATCGTCAGCTCTTCTCAGCCGTCTTCTCGGATTACCATCTGTTCGACAGGTTGTTCGGTTTGCACCAGCCCGGTCTCGATACGCAAGCACACGAATACGTGGACCGTCTGCAGCTTCGCGACAAGGTGCAGATCAGAGACGGAGAGTTGTCCACGCAGGCGCTTTCACAAGGACAACGCAAGCGCCTGGCATTGTTGACCGCCTATCTCGAGGACCGTCCGTTCTATGTGTTCGATGAGTGGGCCGCCGATCAGGATCCGATTTTTCGCCGAGTGTTCTATGAGGAGCTGCTGCCTGACTTGAAGGCACGCGGAAAAACAGCATTGGTCATTACTCATGATGATCAGTACTTTTCTGTCGCGGACCGATGTCTCCGGATGGATCTAGGAAAGATCACAACAGTGGCGGAAGGAGTGGGCGCATTTCGATAACCGGCATCGCCGTCGTCATGCGGCAATCGGCTCGATCGCCGTCAAAATGCCGCACGTGTGAAGGAAGGAGCCCGTCATGACCGTTCATGTGGATGAGTTGAAGAAGATGTTCCCGACAAAGCCGCACTCTGTGACGGAGGAAAGAGAACACAATCCATATCTCAAGCGACAGGCAGGGCGGGAGTCGAACGCCCGCAGTTACCCGAGGCGGCTCCCGTTGGCCCTCAGCAAGGCCAAGGGGATCTACGTGCAGGATACCGACGGCCGCACGTACATTGATTGTCTCGCCGGCGCCGGTGCACTGACATTGGGGCACAACCACCCGGTTGTATTGGACGCCATCCAGCAATTGTTGCAGGAAGGCGTACCCTTCCAGACGCTGGATCTGACGACGCCGGTGAAAGACCGCTTCGTCGACGCGCTCTTCGGGGCACTGCCGAAAGCGTTCGCGGAAGAGGCGCGTATCCAGTTCTGCGGGCCGTCAGGAGCCGACGCGGTGGAGGCTGCCGTCAAACTGGTGAAGACAGCGACGGGGCGACGAACGATTCTGTCGTTTCATGGCGCCTATCATGGAATGACGCACGGCGGTTTGGCGCTGACCGGCCACTTGGGACCAAAAGCCGCCGTCAGCGGTCTGATGCCGGATGTTCAGTTCCTTCCGTATCCCTACGATTATCGTTGTCCGTTCGGTGTCGGCGGCGAGGAAGGACACCGCCTCTCCAGCACCTATATCGAGCGGTTACTCGACGATCCGAACAGCGGTGTCGTGTCCCCGGCGGCTGTGATCTTGGAAGTGGTTCAGGGTGAGGGCGGTGTGATTCCTTCGCCTGATACCTGGCTCAGGGACATTCGGCGGATCACAAAAGATCGCAACATTCCACTGATCATCGATGAGATTCAGACCGGACTGGGACGGACCGGGTCGATGTTTGCATTCGAACGGGCCGGGATCATTCCCGACGCGTTGGTGCTGTCCAAGGCAATTGGAGGGGGGCTGCCGTTGAGCGTGGTGGTGTATGGAGCCGAGCTGGATCAGTGGCAGCCGGGAGCTCATGCCGGCACCTTCCGCGGAAACCAGATGGCGATGGCTGCGGGTGCGGCAACTATCGAATTCGTCCGAACCCATCGTCTCGATCAGCATGCTCAGATCATGGGAGAGCGTCTCTTGTCGCATCTGCGCAATGCCCAGGCATCGTCGCACAGCTTCGGCGACGTACGAGGGCGTGGGTTGATGATCGGTGTTGAAATCGTCGATATCAACGCGCGCCCCGACGCCCGAGGAAGCTATCCTGCGGCTCCGGAACTCGCGAGAAAGATTCAATCTCAGGCCCTCAATCGCGGTCTGATCCTCGAACTGGGAGGACGCAACGGCACGGTCGTGCGATTTCTATCACCGCTCATCGTCACAGCAGAAGAAGTGGATACGATTGCCCGCACTTTCTGCGAAGCAGTCCGCGCAGCGGAGCAAGATTCACGTTCATGAAGCGCGTGGTTTTTCCATCGGTCCTCCTCGTCCTCGTTTTGGCGGGAGGCTTCGGCTACGCCGTGACGACGATTCGAGCCTCGTTGCCGATGTTGGACGGCAAATTGGACGTCACGAGCCTGCGCGAACCGGTCACGGTCACCTCGGATGCTTACGGTATTCCCACGATTGCGGCCCGTTCGCGAGAAGACGCGATCCGCGCGCTCGGTTACGTCACTGCGCGTGATCGTCTGTTTCAGATGGACTTGTTGCGGCGTACCGCTTCAGGGCGGCTGGCCGAGATTTTCGGCGAGGCGATGCGTCAAACCGATCTTAAGCAACGGACCTTTGGATTCAGCGGAACAGCCAAAGCCATTGCTGTGCAGCTGCCTCAAGATCAAAGAGCTGTCCTCGAAGCCTACACGGACGGAGTGAACGACTACCTGACTCAGATGCAGACGCCGCCGTTCGAGTTTGTCCTGCTCGGCTATGCACCGGAACATTGGAAAGCAGAGGACAGTCTTCTGATCTTGCTGGAAATGTTCCATATGCTGAACGGGGCCGACGGGGAAGAGCGGATGAAAACGGTGATGAAGGAGGCGTTACCTTCCGAAGTCGTCGCGTTTCTCGTCCCGGAGACTGATCCTTATACGGACGCGTTGTTGAGCAGGAGGTCTAAAAGTTCTATGCGTCCGCCGATTCCTGTACGGGCATTGAGGGCTCTCAGACGGCCTGTCGATCAGGTGCAGGCTCGGCGAACGGCCATGGTCCGTTTCGGCAGGAGTGGATTGGGTTCGAACGGGTGGGCCGTCCATGGGGCCATGATGGCGGACGGCCGAGCCGTTCTCGCGAGCGACATGCACTTGGATATGGCGGTTCCCAATATCTGGTACCGTCTCCAGCTTCGATACGAACAGGTCGAGATCGCCGGTGTCATGGTGCCAGGTATTCCGGTCGTCGTTGCGGGCACGAACGGTTTTGTGGCGTGGGGTGTGACGAATGTGGAGGGAGATTTTTTGGACCTTATACGACTGGAAATCAATCCAGCCGATTCAAACGAGTACAAGACTCCGGGAGGATGGAAACGGTTTACGAGTCGGCGCGAAATCATCAAGGTGAAGGAGGCTCCTCACTCTATGGTGGAGCTCAACGATACCATCTGGGGCCCTGTGTCACGGGATCCTCTATTGAAGGGGCCTGTGGCCGTTCGCTGGACCGCACTCGATCCGGAAGCGGTTGATCTCGGTCAGCTCGCTATGGATCGGGTCCGGTCGGTGAGCGAGGCCATAGCCGTGATGAACCATGCCGGCGGTCCGCCAAGTAATGTCATTCTTGCCGACAGTAGCGGCCATATTGCTTGGACCTACACAGGCAGAATTCCCGTGCGTCGCGGATTTGACGGGTCAGTCAGTGTTTCCTGGGCGGACGGCCGCTCCGATTGGAGAGGATATGTGTCTCCGGAGGCCTTACCCAGCATTGTCGATCCTCCGTCGGGGTTTGTCGTCAGCGCGAATCAACGCATGTTGGATGTCTCCTATCCCTACGTGGTCGGCCATTCTTTTGCCAATGGGTATCGCGCGTTCAGAATCTCGCAGAGACTGGCGTCCATGACAAAAATCAGGGAGCGGGATCTGTTTGACCTACAATTGGATTCGACCAGTCAATTCTATGAGTTCTACAGGCAACTTGCGCAAGATCTCCTAACGGACGGTGTGATTCAACGCAACCCGTCTTTAATGAACGCCCGGCATGCCTTCGCGGCCTGGAACGGGAAGGCGGACGCCGACAGCCGTGGCTTCGCGCTTGTACTCCGCTTTAGTGAACTGCTGTCACGCTCGGTGTTTGCTCCTTATTTGTCCTCTTGTCATGAGCGCGACGCGCAGTTCAGCTACGACGGCGATTTGGACACTCCGTTACGTGAACTTTTGACGACGCAAATCCCGGAGCTGAATCCGGATCCAGGCCGTTTTTCCAGTTGGTCGGAATTTCTTCTGAACGTAGTCGAGCAAAGTGTCTGGGAATTGGAGGAGGAATATCCCTCTGTGTCACTGACCGAGCTCACTTGGGGACAACTGAATCGTGTAAGGATCGAGCATCCTCTCGCCGAGGCATTGCCAGGACTGGGGTACATCCTCAACATGCCGGATGAACCTGCGTCGGGATGCGGGCAGTGCATTCGGGTGATGCAGGATGGTCTCGGAGCGAGTCAAAGGCTCGTGGTATCCCCTGGCCATCAAGACGAGGGCATTCTCCATATGCCCGGTGGACAGTCCGGACATCCGCTCTCACCACACTATCGGGATCAGCAACGTTACTGGAGTGAAGGGCTGCCGCTACCGTTTTTGGCCGGGACGCCGGTCCATACGCTAACGCTGGTTCCTCGTTCACGTACCACACAGATGGCCGCTGTACAGAAACCGATATCCGCCGAACGTCAATTACACCAGGAGGAGGACCGATGAACAGCGAAGAACGCGAAGACACGACCATTTACAAGGTAGTGGTGAATCATGAAGAGCAATACTCGATCTGGCCATCCTATCGCGAGAATCCGCTGGGCTGGAGAGACGAGGGGAAAACCGGGCTCAAGGCCGAATGTCTCGCCCATATCGCGGAAGTATGGACCGATATGCGTCCGTTGAGTTTGAGGAAATGGATGGACGAACAGCCCAAGGCGGAAAAATCGACATCCTCATGCTGACCGTCTCACGCGTATCTCCATGGATCGTCACCCCTCGGCCCGTCAGCTCGGGAACGCGTTTAATTTGTTTCCCGTATGCAGGCGCGGGAGCCTCTGTCTTCCGAGGCTGGGCCGACAGTGAGTTCTTGGCGGATATCGAAGTCTGTGCCGTTCAGCTTCCTGGACGGGAGGCCAGGATCACCGAGTCGTCTGTCGGTGATTTGCGTCAGCTGGTGTCTCTGTTGCGCGAAGCCTTGAAACCCTACATGGATCGACCCTGTGCATTTTTTGGTCACAGTATCGGCGCGTTGGTAAGCTTTGAATTAGCCCGTGAGTTACGCCGGAGCGATGGAATCGAGCCAAGTCATCTGTTCGTATCCGGCGGTCCTGCCCCGCATCTTCCCTGTTCGGAGAGGATGTGTGACCTGTCGGAGGATGAATTTCTTGAGCGGCTGCATCGGTTCAACGGCACGCCGCCCGAGGTCCTGAACCACCCGGAACTGATGCACATGATGCTTCCAGTGCTTCGGGCAGATTTCTCGCTCCGTGACCTGTATGTGTACCGAGAAGAGCCTCCGTTGAGCTGTCCCATCACTACATTCGGGGGGATGAGCGATACACATGTGGATAGTCTGATGTTGCGGGCTTGGCAGCAACATACTCGCGAACGATTTCAATTGTGGCTGTTTCAAGGAGATCATTTCTTCATGCGGAGCGCGCAGGGACCACTGCTGGAGGTGCTCTCTACGGCGTTATCCCCATATCGAGAGGTTGCGCGATGACGATGACGGTCGTAGTCACGGAACGATTCGTCGCAACGACGCATGTGGAGGAGCATCATGCACGCTCATCACAATAATATTTCGCCGATACCCGTCGAGGAAACATGTGGAGAGGCAGTCGCTCAGCTGTCTTGCCGGGTGAGTTCCTTGGCCTCGAACACCCTTCTTCCTGTCGTGGTCAGTCCCACGGAAAATCGTTCGTTGGCTGAATACCGAGACGTTATTGAACAGACGGTGAGCACATATCTGTCGACCGTGGGAGGCCTGCTGTTCAGGGGGTTTCCTATAGAATCGGCGGCTGACTTCGAAGCGTTGGTCAAGACGATTTCGCCTGACCTGGCTTCCTACGAGTTTGGATCAACACCCCGGTCGAAGGTCCACAATCAGATTTATACCTCGACGGAATATCCTCCACATCAGCACATCCCCCTGCACAACGAACAAGCCTATACCACCGAATGGCCGATGAAAATCTGGTTTTATTGCGCGCAGGCGTCGCCGGAAGGCGGCTACACGCCGATCGCGGACAGCCGCGAGGTGTATCGGCACATTCCGGTCCGCATCAGAGAGCGGTTCATCGAGAAGGGTGTGATGTATGTACGCAACTACGGGAACGGACTGGACGTGCCCTGGACCAAAGTGTTCAACACCGTGGACCGTCGAGTCGTGGAACGGTTCTGCCGTGCGGCTGGGATCGCCTATGAATGGAAACCGGACGGAGAACTCCGCACGCGTCAGGTCTGCCAGGCCGTCGCCGTCCATCCCCGCACCAACGAAACGGTGTGGTTCAACCAAGCGCATCTGTTCCATGTCTCGAATTTGGAGCCAGCCGTCCGCGAGGCGCTGCTGTCCGTCGTCAGTGAGGCGGATCTGCCTCGGCAGGCCTGTTACGGAGACGGAACCGCGATCGAGGAGGCTGTATTGGACGAGATCCGGGACGCCTATCACTGCCGTGCCGTCCAGTTCCCATGGCAGGAAGGCGATGTATTGATGCTGGACAACATGCTGGCGGCGCATGGACGCACGCCGTTCAAGGGACCGAGAAAAGTTCTGGTGGCGATGGCTGAGTCGAGCAAGAGTTGACGATGAGATCGACACGTTCCCACGCACTGATCACCCGCGCAACGGCGCCGGCCGAACCTCACTCGAATGAGGACGTCTTTCCCGCGAGTTTCGCGCAGCAGCGATTGTGGTTTCTTTCCCAGCTGGAACCGGACAGCGCCGCGTACAATACGGCGCTGGCGGTACGGTTGCGAGGCCCACTCAACCGAACGGCACTGGCGCAGAGTCTTGACGAAATCATCCAGCGGCATGAAATTCTGCGCACGACTTTCGATGAGGTGGACGGGGAGTTGGTTCAAGTTATCGCCGAGGATCGCGCGATAGATCTGTCGGTGGTGGATTTCAGCCTCGAGTCGCCGACTGAACGCGAAGTTTCGGCAGCCGCAGCGGCGCGGGCGGAAGCGCATCGTTCCTTCGATCTTCGCACCGGACCCTTGATGCGGGTGCGTCTGCTCAAACTGGGACCACAGGACCATATGTTGGTCCTGACGCTGCACCATATCGTCTGCGACGGGTGGTCGTCGCAGATTCTCGCGCGAGAATTCGTGGCCCTCTACGAGGCATTTGATTCGGGCCTGCCGTCACCGCTACCTCCCTTACCGATTCAATACGCTGATTACGCGGTCTGGCAGCGCGGGTGGCTGCAAGGACCGGTGATCGAGGACCGGCTGGCCTACTGGAAAGAGAAGTTGAAAGGCAGCCTGCCGGTTCTCGACTTGCCGAGAGACCATCCGCGCCCAGCCGTGCAGAGCGACCGGGGCGCACGCTTTTCTTTTTCTGTATCGCGTGTTCTGACCGATCGGCTGCACGCGCTGAGCCGCAAACAGGGCGTGACGCTCTTCATGACGCTTGCCGCGGCCTTCCAGTTGTTGCTGATGCGGTACAGCGGCCTCGACGATTTTTGCCTCGGCACGCCGGTGGCAAACCGGCCGAAACGGGAGACTGAGTCGTTGATCGGCTTTTTCGCCAACACGCTCGTCCTGAGGGCGGATCTTTCGGGCAATCCGCCGTTCGTCGATCTGTTGGTGCGTGTACAGGAAACGGTTCTCGGTGCGCAGGCTCATCAAGACTTGCCGTTTGAGCAACTGGTGGACGCACTGCGGCCGGCCCGTGCGCTCAGTCATACGCCGCTGTTCCAGGTGATGTTTGCGCTGCAGACTTCGCTGGCCAAGACGCTGGCGATCACGTCGTTGGACGTCAGCGCGATGGAGTTGGATGCCGGAGGCGCCAAGTTCGATCTGTCGCTTGATATGACGGAGGACAAGACCGGACTGGATTGCGCGTTCGAGTACAACCAGGATCTGTTCGATCAGGAGACCGTAGCCAGGATGGCGGCTCACCTGCAGCAACTTCTGGACAGTATCGTCGATCATCCGCAGGCTCGTCTCAGTGAACTCACGATGCTTTCGACGGCAGAGCGTCGGAAGATTCTGATCGATTGGAACGACACGTCGGTCCCAGGTTTTGAGGACGGTCAGATCGTCCGTCTGTTTGAAGCGCAGGCGGCGCGATCGCCGGAGGCCGTGGCCGTTACTTGCGACAAGGAAACACTCAGCTATCGGGATTTGAACGATCGCGCTGATCGGATTGCCCGCGCACTTTCGATTGCCGGTGTCGGCTGCGAGACCGTCGTCGCCGTGCTCGGCGAACGTGGCATCGACTATGTGGCTATGATGGTGGCTCTGTGGAAGTGCGGAGGGGTCTACCTGCCGCTCGATCCCGGACATCCGCCCCCACGAGGGATATCCATTCTCGAAGCGAGCAGGGCTTCGATGGTGTTGACGACGGAGGCATGGGTACCCAGAGCACATGACATGATCGCTCAGATGCCACAGGACGCGCGGCCTGCGGTGCTCACAGTCGAGGCCTGTCTCTCAGAAGAGCCGGTTCTGTTTAGGGAGCGAGCCACGTGGCCGCCTGCGAGGTTGGCCTACGTGATCTATACGAGTGGCTCAACCGGTGTTCCGAAGGGAGCGATGGTGACCGACCTGGGGCTGCTCAATCATCTTCGGAGCAAGATTTCTATGCTCCGGCTTGGACCGACCGATATCATCGCACAAACCGCCTCCCAGGGATTCGATATCTCCGTCTGGCAGCTCACGGCTTCGCTCCTCTGCGGCGCCCGTACACTCATCGTGCCCGACGAAGTAGCCCGCGATCCCGAGCAGTTGCTTCACCATGTGGGTACGCAGGAAGTGACCGTCCTCGAAACAGTCCCGGCTTTGCTGGAAGGCATGCTCGATAAAGCCGCTGCGGCCGGAGCTGAAGCACCGACATTAGCCCGACTGCGATGGCTGGTGCCTACGGGCGAAGCTCTGCCGCCTGCCCTAATCAACCGGTGGTTCGAGCAATACCCGCATGTGCCGTTGATCAACGCCTATGGACCGGCCGAATGCGCCGATGATGTTGCCATGGCGACGATCACAACTCCGCCGGACGAAACGTACGCTCATGCTCCGATCGGCAAGCCCATCGCCAACCTTCGTGGCTATGTCGTGGACAGCTGGCTGGAACCGGTGCCGATTGGTGCCGCGGGTGAACTATGCGTAGCGGGAGCCGGTGTCGGCCGCGGCTATCTCCGCGATCCGGCCAGGACAGCCGAAGCCTTCGTGCCGGATCCCTTCTCCGATGAATCGGGCGCGCGGCTCTATCGGAGCGGCGATCGCGTCCGGCATCGTCCGGACGGGACGATGGAGTTTCTCGGGCGACGGGATCATCAAGTCAAAATCCGTGGTGTGCGCATTGAATTGAGTGAAATCGAAGTGCGCCTGCAGGCCCATCCGGACGTTCGCGAAGCCACGGCCATCGTGCGTCAGGACCGTCCGGGACAACAACGATTAACGGCCTATGTGGCGCCTTATGACGGTGGGTCATGCGACTCCGATGTCTTGATCCGACTGCTACGCGAGCAATTGCCGGAGTCGATGGTCCCCTCTGTGATCGTGACGCTCAAGGCGTTGCCCCGCAACGACAACGGCAAGATCGACCGACAGGCCTTGCCCGAGCCGGACCATGTGGCGGCAAGGGAATGGACAGCGCCCCGCACCCCGACTGAAGCGCGGTTGGCGGCGGTCTGGGCCGAGGTGCTGGGGTTGGAACGTGTCGGTGTTCACGACAATTTCTTCGAGTTGGGCGGGGATTCGATTCTCAGTCTACAAGTGATCTCGCGTGCCAAGACGCAAGGCCTGCCGCTCCTACCGCGACATCTCTTCCAGCATCAGACGATCGCCGAACTGGCGGAGGCCGCAGGCGGAAGGACTGAAGCAGTCGATTCGAGGCCAAGGCACGAGGTACGGGCTCAGCGACCGACTGATCCAGCCCTGCTCGAAGCGGTGCGGCGATTGTATCCCACGACCGAAGATGTCTATCCGCTCACTCCCTTGCAGCAGGGACTGCTCTTTCACAGTCTGTACGAACCGCAGTCCGGCGTCTACATCGAGCAGCTGAGTTGCCTCCTCCGAGGTAATCTGGACCATGTTGCATTCCTCGATGCATGGCGGATGGTGATCGCGCGTTCGACACCGCTCCGCACCGCGTTCGTATGGCAGGAACTTGACAGGCCCGTGCAGGTTGTGTTGCCGGGCGAGGCCCCGCCCATCATCGAGCTCGATTGGCGCGATGCATCCGAATCACACCAGAGAGAACGATTGCGGGAATTTCTGTGGAACGATCGGCTGAGGGACTTCGACTTGGCAAGGCCGCCGCTGATGCGCCTCGCCTTGATCCGTGTTGCAGATGACGCGCGCTATCTCATCTGGACGCATCATCATATCGTGCTCGACGGCTGGTGCCTTCCCATTATTATGGGTGATCTGTTCGCGTACTATGCGTTCTTGAAAGGCGGCTCGGACCCGGGCAAGCCGCAGTCGCAACCGTATCGAAACTATGTCGAATGGATTGCATCTCAGGATCAGACGGCGGCGGAACGGTACTGGCGCAAGATCCTGGCGGGCATCACGTCGACCACATCCCTTCCGACGGATCGCTCGCCGGACGGCACGCAGTCGGATGCCGGCTACGGCATGCATCGATTGACGATCTCAGCCGCCAGGACATCGGCCCTTCAGGAGTATGCCTCCAGAGAATGCATCACGGTCAATACGCTGGTACAGGGAGCCTGGGCGCTGTTACTAGGCCGTTACTGTGGTGAGGAAGACGTGCTGTTCGGCACGACGGTGTCGGGACGCTCTGCGGATGTCCCGGAGATCGAGACGATGCTCGGGCTCTTCATCAACACGTTGCCGCTCCGAGTCACCCTGTCGCCGGACGCCGTTCTGCGGGGTTGGCTGCGCGGATTACTGCAGCAGAACGCCGAGTTGCGCCAATACGAGCACACCCCCCTCGCGCAGATCCAGAGCTGGAGTCAGATGCCGCGCGGCAGTCAGCTGTTCGACAGCCTCCTGGTCTTCGACAACCATCCGATCGACAGAACTCTGGATGACGGAGGTGCCGGTTTGACCGCTCACGATGTCTATCTGGAAGGCCAGACCAATTATCCGTTGACCGTCAACGTCGTGCCGGGCGAATCGCTCTGTTTTCTCCTGTCCTATCAAAAGAAGCGGTTCTCTCCTGAACGAGTACAACGCATAGCAAAGCATCTGGACATGGTGCTGAACCAGTTGGTCGCGCGGCCGGACACGCGCCTGTCGGCGATCGGGGTGCTGGGAATCGGGGAGCGGCGGCAGTTGGTGGACGACTGGAACGCAACGAAGCGGAGTTATTCGAGCACGACGGTACCGAAGCTGATCTATGAGCAGGTACAAGGCACACCGCACGCCGTGGCGGTGCGGCTGGACAACCAGACGCTGAGTTATGGAGAGTTGTGGCGCCGAAGCGCGGCTGTGGCAACCGAGGTACGGCGGCAGGGTGTCGGTCCCGATGTGTTGGTGGGAATCTGTGCCGAGCGGTCGCTGGAATTGGTCATCGGCCTTCTGGGAATTTTGCAGGCAGGCGGAGCCTACGTGCCGATCGACCCGAGTTATCCTGCCGATCGAATCGCCTACATGCTGGCCGATGCGGCGCCGGTGGTGTTGCTGACGCAGCCAGCTCTGCGGGAGCAGCTGCCGCTGTTCGCAGGCCTGTGTCTCGAACTCTCTGCTGCTGCGCCGGAAGAATTTGAAACGGCGTATCTTCCGCCGACGCCGGTGAGGCCGGAACATCTGGCCTACACGATCTATACATCCGGCTCCACCGGGCGTCCCAAAGGAGCGGGCAACACGCATGGAGGATTACTCAATCGGTTGCAGTGGATGCAGGAATATTTCGGTCTGACACCGGCCGACCGTGTGTTGCAGAAGACACCGTTCAGCTTCGACGTGTCGGTGTGGGAATTTCTTTGGCCCTTGATGACCGGAGCGGAGTTAGTGCTGGCTCTGCCGGATGAACACAAGGACGGACTGCGGCTCAAAGAGAGGATCCTCAAACAGAAGATCACGACGATGCACTTCGTCCCGCCGATGTTGCAGGCGTTTCTGGAAACGCCTGGGGTGGAGGCCTGTGCCGGAACGTTGAGGCGAGTGGTCTGCAGCGGTGAAGCGCTGAGTGAGGCGGTACAGAGGCAGTGCTGGGCGCGATTGCCGGGGGTGGAACTGCACAATCTCTATGGCCCGACGGAAGCGGCGATCGATGTGACGGTATGGTCGTGTGATCCGACCGCTCCCGCCGATCCAGTCCCGATCGGGCGGCCGATCGCCAACACCCAAATCTATATATTGGATCATCGAGGGGAACCCGTCCCGATCGGCATCCCGGGTGAAGTGCATATCGGCGGTGTGAATGTGGCACGTGGCTATCACCGGCGAGCGGCGCAGACGGCGGAGCGGTTCGTGCCGGATGCATTCAGCGCAGAGCCGGGTCGACGGTTGTACCGGACGGGTGATCTTGCGCGGCACCGGCCGGATGGCGCGATCGAGTATCTGGGCCGGCTGGACCATCAGGTAAAGATCCGAGGAGTACGAATCGAACTGGGCGAGGTCGAAAGCTGCCTGCTCCAACATCCGTCGGTGCAAGAGGCGGTCGTCGTGGCGCAGGACAGAGCGACTGGGAACAAACGCTTGATCGGCTATGTGGTGCCCCGAATGGGCCACGAAGTGTCGGATGAGGCGATACGGCAATGGGTAGGGGCGCAGCTGCCCGATGCGTTCGTCCCAAGTGTCGTGATGGTGATCGAAACCCTACCGGTCACACCCAACGGCAAGGTGGATCGCAAAGCGTTGCCGGTCCCGGATCTACAGCCACGGCGGACGCGGGCCTATGAAGAGCCGATCACGGAGTTTGAACGGAATCTGGCTGCTATTTGGGCCGAGGTGCTTGGACAGCCGCATGTGGGCCGGTTCGACAACTTCTTCGAGCTCGGCGGCGATTCGATCAACACGCTGCAAGTGCTGGCCCGTGCCCATCAGCGCGGCTTGAAATTGACTCCCAAACAATTGTTCGAGCATCCAACGGTAGCGGCAGCCGCCGCGGTGGCGGTGCCGATAGAGGTGACTTCCGAAGTGGAGATACCGGGAAAAGACACAGAAACCGGCGGACTCGTGGGCATTGAGCTGTCCGACGAAGACATGAGTAATCTGCTGGAAGAATTGAAATAGGAGACGGAGTGGCGAAGTCAGCATTACCCGACCATATCAACTCGATCTATCCTCTCTCTCCGATGCAGGAGGGGATGCTGTTTCATACGCTCATGAATCCCGGCACCGGGATTTATCTGATGCAGAACCGGTATCTCCTCGAGGGCGACCTGAATTATGACGCGTTTGTGCGAGCGTGGGATGTGGTGCTCGACCGACATCCGGTGCTCCGAACCTCGTTCCTGTGGAAGAACCAAAAGCGTCCGCTGCAAGCGGTGCACAAACGGGTGGACATGCCGATCGTATCGATGGATTGGAGAGGCCAAACACGTCCTGAGCAGATCGCGAGGTTGGACGCCGAGCTCGAAACCGAACTTCGTGAAGGGTTCGATTTCGCAAAGGCGCCGCTCATGAGGCTGTGGCTGATCCGGCTGGCGGATGACCGGTACCAGTTCGTGCACAGCTTTCACCATATTCTCCTCGACGAATGGTGCATCTCCCTTCTCTTGATGGATTTCCTCGGTCACTATGGATCGCTGGTGCGGGGCGAGCGACTCACGCGAGCGAGACCGCGTCCCTATCACGACTACATCGCCTGGTTGCAGAAACAGGACATCACTGCTGCGGAATCCTTCTGGCGGGGGTACCTCAAAAACTTCCCCACGCCGACGCCGCTGCCTTACGACCGGCTGCCGGAAGGCCTTGCCGACCAAAACGAAGACGCCGCGGATCATTGTTTGCACCTGAGTGCCGACACCTCGGCGACGCTCGTGGATCTGGCCCAGCGGCATCGCCTGACGGTGAACACATTCTTCCAGGGGGCCTGGGCGTTATTGCTCAGTTACTACAGCAGCGAACGTGAGGTCCTCTTCGGCGTGACGGTGGCCGGCCGTCCCACCGAATTGCCGGGCGTTGAGTCGATTCTTGGTCTGTTCATCAATACTCTGCCGCTTCGAATCTCGATGCAGCCGGACCGTCCCCTGATGGACTGGCTGAAGGACCTGTTGGCCGAGAACGTGCGCGTGCGGCAGTACGACTATGCGCCGCTCGTTCAGGTGCAGCGATGGAGTGAGGTGCCACGGGGAGAAGCACTGTTCCACAGCCTGTTCGTCTTCGAAAACGCGCCGGTCGATCGGGAGCTTTGCGAGGGACGGATCATATTCAAGGGCGAAGAGGAACAGTACCGAGTCCACACGAACTATCCCCTTACCGTCATGGGATGGCCGGGACGAGAATTGGGACTCAAGATCTCCTACGACAAGCGGCTGTTCGATGCAGATACGACCGGCCGCATGATCAGGCATTTCAAGACACTGCTCGAAGCGATGGCGGAACAGCCGACCGCTCGGCTCGTCGATCTGTCGCCGCTCAAACAGGATGAGCGGCGACAACTGTTGACCGATTGGAATCCTGAGGTCGTGGCTGCCGGCGAGGAACAGTCCGAAAGCCTGCCGAGGCTGTTCGAGGAACAGGTCGAGCGTCGTCCGGATGCGGTGGTGGTTGAATGCCTCGAAGAGAAGGCGACGTATCGTGAACTGAATCGGCGGGCCAACCGAGTCGCACATGCGTTGGCCGAAGCGGGGGTGCAGCCGGATACTGTCGTGGCGCTGCTGGATGATCGCGGTATCGATCTCTTGACGATGATGCTCGGAGTCTTCAAGGCTGGCGGCGCCTATCTGCCGATCGATCCGCACCACCCCGTGTCGCGTCTCACACAGATTCTGAAGCTGAGCCGTTCCTCAGTCGTACTCACGTCGCAGGATTATCTCGCGCGACTGCAAGAAGCGGTCGTGCAAATCGATGAGGCGTCTCGCCCCCGGCTCATGCCGATCGAACGGATTCTCGACGAAGCCGGTCGTGAAGATAATCCCGGCGATCGAGGACAATCCGAGCATCTGGCCTACGTCATCTATACCTCCGGTTCCACCGGAGTGCCGAAGGGAGCGATGGTCACAAGGCGCGGCATGCTCAACAATATCCGGAGCAAGGTGTCGGGGTTGGCGTTGGGGCCTGCCGACGTCATCGCGCAGACCGCCTCGCAATGTTTCGACATTTCCGTCTGGCAGTTCCTGACGGCGCTCACGTGCGGAGCCAGGACGAGCATCGTGCCTGACGATACATCACGAGATCCATTTCAGCTACTCACGCATCTTGAACGGGCGGACATCACGATTCTGGAAACCGTCCCGGCTCTCCTCCAGGGCCTGTTGGATGCGGGATCGGAGGCGGGCTTCGACGGCGCACCTCGGCTTGAAAAGCTCCGATGGGTTCTGCCCACCGGCGAAGCTTTGCCGCCGCCGGTGTGTCGCCAGTGGTTGGCCCGGTATCGGTCAATACCATTATTGAACGCCTATGGGCCGGCTGAATGTGCCGACGATGTAGCCGTCCATCCTATCCTTGAGCCACCGACGGCCGACATGACGCATATGCCGATCGGATGCCCGATCGAAGGGATCCGTCTGCACATTTTGAACGTCTGGTTGGAGCCGGTGCCGCCGGGGGTTTCCGGGGAGTTATATGTGGCAGGGGTCGGGGTCGGCCGTGGGTATTTGCAAGACCCCTCTCGGACCGCCGAAGTCTTTCTGCCGGACCGGTTCGGATCCGAACCGGGGGCACGGATGTACCGGACCGGTGATCTGGCCCGTTATCGACGGGACGGAGCCATCGAATTCGTCGGACGCGTCGATCAGCAGATCAAGCTACGCGGGTTCCGGATCGAATTGGGCGAAATCGAAACGCATCTGTTGGCGAGTCCGCTCGTGCGGGAAGCGGCCGTGTTGCTGCATACCGACGCGCGGGGCGAGAAACGATTGGCAGCCTATCTCGCCGGTCATGAAGAAGGAGGCCTGAACGTTTCGGCATTGCGCGACCTCTTATCGTCGCAGCTCCCCGAGTATATGGTGCCGACGGCGTTCGTGCCGGTACCGGCGTTGCCGCGCACACCAAACGGCAAGATCGATCGCCTCGCGTTGGCGGCGTTGGATCTGGGCGATCAATTCGCCCGTTCCTATACGGCGCCGCGTACGGCGACGGAGGAAATTCTGGCAGGCATCTGGTCCGATGTGTTGGGTGTCGAGCGAGTCGGCGTGCACGACGACTTCTTCGAGTTGGGAGGGCATTCGCTGCTGGCAACGCAGATCATGTCGCGGCTCCGCAGCACCTTCCACGTCGAGCTGTCGCTGCGGATCGTGTTCGAGGCCACGAGTGTCGCGGCCTTGGCCGCAGCCGTAGACCGCGCGTGGAAAGATGGCGCAGTCATACAGGGACCTCCGTTGGTACCGGTCGCCCGCACCGGTCCGCTGCCCGCATCCTTCGCGCAGCAGCGTCTCTGGTTCCTCGCGCAACTGGAGCCGGACAGCCCCTTCTACAATCTGCCAGCAGGGTTCCGTCTGCGGGGGAAATTGGATGTGGACCTGTTGACGGCCGGTCTCAATCAAGTCATCGCGCGGCATGAAGCGTTGCGGACGGTGTTTCATCAGACCGATGGGCAACCGACGCAGGTCGTGCTGTCTTCGATGATGGTCGAGATTCCCGTCGTCGATCTCCGCGAGATCCCCGAAGAGCAGCGGACGGTCGAGCTGACCAAGCAGAGCGAAGCGGAGGCCCAGCGAATATTTGATCTGACCCACGGTCCGCTGGTGCGCGCACGGGTGTGGCATATCGGAGAAGAGGAATACGTGCTGCTGATGACCCTGCATCATATCGTCTCCGACGGCTGGGCGATGGATGTCTTGATCAGGGAATTGGTGACGTATTACCAAGCGGGTGTCTCAGGACAGCCGGCTGCGCTACCGCCGTTGCCCATCCAGTATGCCGACTATGCGGTCTGGCAGCGTGACTGGATGCAGGGGGCCGTTCTGGAGACTCAGCTGGCCTATTGGAAAGACCGCTTGGGGGATGCGCCGGCCGCATTGGAGTTGCCGACCGATCGGCCTCGCCCAAGCGTGCAGACCTATCGCGGCTCATGCTGCGAGTTTATGGTGCCCGGCGAGTTGGTGCAGCAAATCACGGCCCTCAGTCGCCGGCACGGCCTCACCCTCTATATGACATTGCTCACCGCGTTCACTGCGTTGCTGCGCCATTATAGTGGCCAGACCAGCATTCTGGTCGGTAGTCCTGTCGCGAACAGACTCCGAATCGAGGTGGAAGAGCTGATCGGGCTCTTTGTCAACACGCTCGTGTTGCGAACGGATATTCCGGACAACCCGCGCTGGATCGATCTGTTGGATCGGGTGAGAGGAGAGGTTTTGCGGGCTCAGTCTCATCAAGATCTTCCCTTCGAATATCTGGTGGACGCGCTGCAGCCGGAGCGGAACTTGAGCCATTCTCCGCTCTTTCAGGTCATGTTCACGCTGCAGACGCCGGCGGATCAATCCATGGAACCCCCGGGACTTCGGGTGGACAACATGGAGATCGAGCCGGGTACCACGCTCTTCGACCTGTCGCTGGACATGGTGCTCGAACCTGATCGGTTGTCCGGTTCCTTTGAGTACAGCACCGACCTGTTTGCCGATGAAACCATCGCGCGCATGGTCCGACACTTTCAGGAATTGTTGAGGCAGATCGTGCTGAACCCTGAAGCTCGCGTGAGCGCACTGGGCCTGTTGAGTCAGGATGAGAGCAGACACGTACTTGAGGATTGCAATAAGACGACTGCGCCTTATCCACGCGAGTCCTGCCTCCATCACCTGTTCGAGGAACAGGCCCGACTCACTCCTGATGCCATTGCGATGGTGTGGAACGGCGCGTCGTACAGCTACCGGTTTCTCAATGAACGAGCCAATCAGCTTGCCCGTTATCTCAGATCGCAGGGCATCGCGATGGAAAGTCGCGTCGCGCTGTGCATGGAACGCTCGCTGGAGATGGTCGCTGGGCTGCTGGGGATTCTCAAAGCCGGAGCCGCCTATGTGCCGATGGATCCCCTGTATCCCCGCGAACGACTCCGTTTCATGATCGAGGACAGCGGCGCGCAATTGGTGCTCACGCAACAGCAATTCCTCGACAAGTTTCAAAACCGGACGGTTCCGATCATTGCGCTGGACGAGAGTTGGCCTTCCGTCGCCGCTTTATCCGACATCGATTCCCGGTGGCATACCACACCGGAGAACCTGGCCTATATTCTCTACACCTCTGGGACGACCGGCGAACCGAAGGGCATTGAAATCTCCCACCGAGCGTTGGTCAATCATAGTACGGCCATGGCGAGGCATTACGGTCTTCAGCCGACCGATCGTGTGCTGCAATTCGCTTCGATCAGCTTCGATGTGGCGGCGGAGGAATGCTTTCCCACCTGGGCGGCCGGGGCGACGGTGGTGTTGCGACCCAACGAGTCGGTCCCGGCGTTCGCGGATTTCGAGCAGTTCATCGCGGACCACGGCCTCACCGTGTTGAACTTGCCGACGCCGTACTGGGCCGAATGGATTGAAGCGATGGAACAGACCGACACAACGCTTCCGCACGCGATCCGTTTGGTCATCGTGGGGAGTGAGAAGGCTCTGCCGGAGAGCCTGGTTCGGTGGCAGCGCCTGGCCGGTGCCCGTATCGCCTGGTGCAACTCCTATGGACCGACCGAAACCACGATCACGGCGAGCTACTTCATGCCGGAGCGACAGAAGGATTGGAGTGCGGCATCGACCGTGCCGATCGGCCGACCGATTGCGAACGTGCAATTGTATGTCCTCAATCCTGCCTTGCAGCCGGTTCCGATCGGGGTGGCGGGAGAGCTCTACATCGGGGGCGCGGGAGTGGCCAGGGGGTACCATCGGCAGCCGGCCCGAACGGCCGAACAGTTTATCCCGGACTGTTTTAGCCGTGAACCGGGGGCTCGCTTGTATCGGACGGGAGACCGGGTTCGACGGCTGGCGGACGACAATCTGGAATTCCTCGGTCGATACGATGACCAGATAAAGATTCGGGGGTTCCGGGTGGAACCGGCCGAGATTGAGTTGTGGCTGAAGCGACATCCGGCCGTCAAGGATGCGTTGGTCCTCCAGGAATTGAACGAGCAGCCTGGTGGGGCACGAAGGGGAGAGTCGCGATTGATGGGCTGTGTCGTTCCTCGGATCGACAACGCCACGACGGCGCAGGATCTTCGGAGCTTCCTGGCCGAACGTCTGCCCAGATATATGATTCCCGCCGCCTGGATCTTCCTCGATACCTTACCGCTGACGTCGCGTGGGAAGGTGGATCGTCAGGCGCTGAGAGCTCTCGCCGGACGGATTCAGAAAACGGAACCGGTGTCGGCTCCACTCCAGACCGATACCGAGCAGGCGATTGCAGACATTTGGAAAGAGATTCTCGGCCTCGAAGCAGTCGGTCGGCACGACAATTTTTTCGATCTCGGCGGCGATTCCATTGCAAGTCTGCAAGTGATTGCCCGGGCTAAACAGGTCGGACTGCTGTTTAGCCCTCGTCAGATCTTTCAATACCAAACAGTGGCAGAGCTTGCGGCGGTCGCCGGACGGGAAGCAGTGGTTGCGCTGGAAGCGGAGCAGGGAGCGGTCACCGGCGAGGCGCCATTGACGCCCATTCAACGCGCGTTCTTTGAATTGCCGCTGGTCAATCTTCACCACTGGAATCAATCGGTTTTGCTGGAAGCCAAAGAGCCGCTCGTGGAGTCCGCCTTGGAGGCTGCGGTGACGGCACTCATCGCTCACCATGACGCGCTACGGCTTCGATTCGTGCAGACGGATGACGGTTGGCGCCAATCACACGCGCCGATTCCGCAGGGGCCGCTCGTCTGCCGTGTGAATCTCGCCGCGCTCTCCGACTCGGAACGCCGTGCAGCGTTCGAAGCGCAGGCCACGCAGTGGCAGGGGAGTTTACATATCTCGGAAGGGCCGCTCTTGCACGTGGTCTGGTTCGAGATGGGGGACGGTTTGTCTGATCGGTTGCTGATTGCGGTGCATCACCTTGCGGTGGACGGTGTTTCCTGGAGAATCCTCTTGGAGGATCTGCAGACCTTCTACCGGCAGGCCGTGGAAAACCGTCCTATACAATTGCCGCCCAAGACGACTTCTTTCCGCCAGTGGGCCGAACGGTTACGGCGGTATGCCGAAACCGAAGTCACGAAAGATCTGCCTTCCATCTTCTGGCCGACGACAGCGGGAGAGAGATCGATCGTGCTACCTGTCGACGATCCAACCGGCAGTAATCGGGAGGCCGCCTCCGAGACGCTGACTGTGTCATTGGACGAACGGGATACGCAGGCGCTGTTACATGATGTCTCTGCCGCATATGGAACGCAGATCAACGATGTGTTGTTGACGGCGTTGGCCCAGACCCTCGGCTGGTGGATCGGTCTCGATCGTGTGACGGTCGATCTTGAAGGGCATGGGCGGGAGGATTTGTTTCCAGAACTGGATATCTCGCGCACGGTCGGGTGGTTCACCAGTGTTTTCCCGGTGACCTTGGACGTGACACGTTCGGAGTCGCCCGGAGAAGCGCTTAAGTCGGTGAAAGAACAACTGCGGAAGATCCCAGGCCATGGTATCGGTTACGGCATCGTTCGGTATCTGACGAAGAACGGCCTCGACTCAGCTAGGGCACGTCCTGCGCCGCGGGTTCCGGTGGGATTCAATTATCTCGGACAGTTCGATGCGGTCGCCACGGAAGAGTCGGCTTTCGTTCTGTCTACAGAATCGGTCGGCAAGGAGCAGGATCCCCGCAATCCGATGGAATATGAACTGGATATCAATGCGTCGGTCGTGAACGGATGCCTGGAGGTCATGTGGACCTACAGCCGCGAACGCTATCGTTCCTGCACGATCACGTCCCTGGCAACGGCATATCTATCAGACTTGCGCAAGTTGATCGCCCATTGTCTGTCCACCGACGCAGGCGGCTACACGCCGTCTGATTTTCCGGATGTGGAATTGGAACAGGACGCGCTGGACGCGATCTTGGAGCAAATGAACTGACTTGGAGCGGACATGAGTAAGAAAAAGGATATCGAGTCGATTCATTATCTCTCTCCCCTGCAGGAAGGACTGCTCTTTCATGCCGTGTCCGACGCGGATGCGGATCCCTATTTCACGCAGACCGGCTTCGTCATCGACGGAGATCTGGATCTCGACCCGTTCGAGCAGGCCTGGCACAAGGTGATGGAACGTCACCCAATCCTCCGCACCGGCTTCGTCTGGGACGGCGTCAAACAGCCTATGCAGGTTGCGCGGCGCGACGTGCGGGTTCCGTTGCAGCTGCTCGACTGGCGGGACCGTCACAGCCGTCAGCGGGACGAAGCCCTGGCGCAGTTTCTGCGTGAGGATCGCCGGAAACCGTTCGATCTGCTGACGCCGCCTATGATGCGGCTCACGCTGATCCGGATCGAGGACAATCGCTGGTATTTCATCAACAGCCACCACCATATTTTATTGGATGGTTGGAGTGTGGCACTGCTGCTGCGCGAAGTTGTGATCTGTTATGAGGCGCTCGCCCATGGTCGGCAACCGGTGCTGCCACCAGTAAGGCCCTACGCAGAGTATTTAACTTGGCTGGGGAGCCGCAATCTTGAGTCCGCCGAGATGTTCTGGCGGAACGGCCTGGCGGAATTTTCGACACCGACCGCGTTGCCGCTGGAGATGCCGCAACGCGTGGCTTCCGACGAACTGAAATCCCTGCCGTACGCGGAGCAGGAAGTGCGACTGTCGAAGGCGGAAGTCGAAACATTGACCACTGTCGCCAAACGCCGCCGCCTTACATTGAACACCTTGGCGCAAGGGGCATGGGCGATCCTGTTGCACCGCTGCACGGGGGATCGAGAGGTGCTGTTCGGCGCGACCGTCTCGGGCCGACCGGCGGAACTCCCCGGGTCGTACGTCATGGTCGGATTGTTCATCAACACGCTGCCGGTTCGGGTCACGCTGCCTCCTGATGCGAAACTGGAGGACTGGCTTGCTTCGCTACAGGAACAGAATAGCCTGCTGCGGCAATACGAGTGGACGCCTTTGTCACGGATTCAACGCTGGAGCGACACACCGGGCGGGCGGTCGTTGTTCGACAGTATCATCGTGTTTGAAAACTACCCGGAAGATGAGAGTGACACGGATCAGCTCGGTTTGCGGATCACTCCTTTGGCTTCTCACCGGCAAGGTGCCGAGTATGTTCTGACTGCCGGTCGCAACAACTATCCGTTGTCACTGATGGTGGAGCCGGCCGCGGAGGTACGGTTGATTCTCTCCTATGCGCGCGAGCGATTTGCCCATGGAGACATCGCGCGCCTCCTTGGTTATTACCGCACGCTCTTGATGGCGATGGCGGAACGGCCGGAGGTCCGGCTGGCCGAACTGTCTCCGTTGAACGAGGCGGAGCGTGGCCGGCTGCTGATGGATTGGACCCGCACCACGGTTCCCGTGAGGAGCGAATGTATTCATGAACGGATTGCACGAGTTGCGCACGAACGATCCGATGCCGTGGCCGTGGTCTATGAGGGCCAGTCCTTGACCTATGGAGAACTGGACGCCCGGGCGAACCGGCTTGCGCAGTACTTGCAAAAACTCGCGGTCGGTCCGGACCTGAGGGTCGGTCTCTGTGTGGAACGATCGCTCGACTTGATTGTGGGATTGCTCGGGGTGCTCAAAGCAGGTGGTGCGTATGTGGCGCTCGATCCCAAGCTTCCGAAAGAACGTCTGGCTTTTATGCTGTCAGATAGCGGTGCGCGAGTGGTCCTCACGCAGACCGCATCCCGCGACCTGTTCAGCGATTCGATGTTGCGGCAAGTTTATCTGGACCGCGATTGGCCGGAAATCGTGGCTGGGACTGATCAGCCGTTGCGGCGGGACGTGCGGCCGGGGAACTTGGCCTACGTCATCTACACCTCCGGTTCGACCGGACGGCCAAAGGGAGTTGCCGTCGAGCATCGCCAGGTCGTTAATTACGTCTCCGGACTTCTGGATCGCCTCTCGCTTGATCAGCAGGCCAGTTTTGCGACCCTGTCCACGGTCGCGGCCGATTTGGGCAACACCTCGATTTTCGGTTCACTCTGCTCCGGTCGCACGCTTCACCTGCTGTCGGTCGATCGGGGGTTCGATCCCGACGCCGTCGCGGACTACATGGCTGGCCACCGGATCGACGTGTTGAAAATCGTGCCGAGCCATCTGGCTGGCCTGTTGGAAGCGGGGAGGCCGGAGCAGGTGCTTCCGCGGCGCTGCCTGATCCTCGGCGGGGAAGCCGTTCATCCCAGTCTTGTCGAACGGATCCGAAGGCTCGCACCGGGCTGCGAGGTCATCAATCACTATGGCCCCACCGAAACAACGATTGGCGTGTTGACTCATCAAATTGACTCGAACGTGGACCGGCCTGCGGCTATTCCTATCGGACGACCCTTGCCGAACAGCCAAGTCTACATTTTGAATCCGGACGGTCAGCCGACTCCGGTTGGAGTTTCGGGCGAGCTGTATATCGGCGGCTACGGGCTGGCGAGAGGTTATCTCGATCGTCCGGACCTGACTGCGGAGCGGTTTGTGCCGAATCCCTTCAGTGGCGGAGGCGGGCGGCTGTACCGCACCGGTGACAGGGCGCGGTATCGACCGGACGGCACGGTTGAGTTCCATGGCCGTGCGGACCATCAAGTAAAAGTGCGCGGATTCCGGATCGAGTTGGGAGAAATCGAAGCGCAGTTGAGGGCCGATAGCCGATTGAAGGATGCCGTCGTGATCGTGCGCGAAGCAGCCGACGGCACGAAGCAGCTTGCAGCCTATGTGGCGGCGCCGGCCGACCTCGACGTGGACTCGTTGCGGGCTCGTCTCGTGGTCCATTTGCCGGACTATATGATTCCCTCGACCGTTACCGTGATGGAAGCGCTTCCCCTGACCGCCAACGGCAAGCTTGATCGAGCGGCGCTTCCTGACCCCGAACAGGCACAGACGCCGCAGCGTGACGCCTACGCCGCTCCACGGAACGACGTCGAAACGACGCTCGTGCAAATCTGGGCCGACGTTCTCCACCTGGATCGCGTGGGAATCCACGACAACTTCTTTGCGATCGGCGGGGATTCGATCCGCAGCCTCCAGGTCGTCGCGCGCGCACACAAATCCGGCATCAAGCTGACGCCGAAACATCTATTTGAGCATCCGACGGTCGCGGCCGTGGCGGCGACTGCGCGTACTGAGGTTACCGGAGTGTCTGCGACGCAGGATTTTTCACTGAGCGGGCTTGAGCCGATCGAGATCGAGGCGCTATTTCCTGACAGGAGCGCAATCGAGGATCTCTATCCGTTGACGCCGATGCAGGAGGGCATGCTGTTCCATACGCTGTTGAATCCCGGTTCCGGGATTTATCTCATGCAGCAACACTACACGTGGAACGGGCCTTTGAACCTCGAACGGCTTGTCGAGGCCTGGGGGTGGGTCATCGACCGGCACCCTATTTTACGCACGGCCTACGTGTGGAAGGATCTGAAGCGGCCGCTGCAGGTCGTGCAGCGACGAATCAATCTCAACGAAGCCGTTCACGTGCTCGACTGGCGAGGCTCGTCCGCTGCCGACCAAAAAGATTGTCTCATCCGCACGCTCGAGATGGAATTGACCACTGGATTTGACATGAGTCGGGCGCCGCTTATGCGGATTCGATTGATCCGGACGGGCGAGGAGTCGTACCACATCGTCAGAAGCTTCCATCATATCTTGACCGACGACTGGTGTTTTTCGATTCTGATGATGGAAGTGTTGTCGTACTACGAGGCCTCGCTGAAGGACCGCTCGGTCGACTTGCCGTCGCCGCGCCCCTATCGCGACTACATCGCGTGGCTCCAGCGCCAGGATCTTGGCGCGGCGGAAACATTCTGGCGCAAGGAGCTGGAGGGATTCGGTGCTCCGACTTCTCTCGGCGTCGAGCGTCTGTCGTCGTTTCGCCAGGAAGCGGTCTCCGAAGTCGGCGACGAGTTCGGTGAACTGTCGGAACCGGTGACTGAACGGCTGACCACGCTCGCTCAACAGCAGGGGCTGACGCTGAACACGTTCTTGCAGGGCGCGTGGGCGCTGCTCCTCAGCCGCTACAGCGGTTCCGACGATGTCGTGATGGGCGTGACCGTGGCCGGGCGTCCAACGGAGCTCGAAGGCGTGGAATCCATCGTCGGACTGTTCATCAACAGTCTGCCGTTACGGGTTCGCATCACGCCGGACAGCTCGGTGCTCGGATGGCTCAAGAGCCTGTTGGCCGACAATTACCGCATCCGGCAATACGAATATCCACCGCTCGTCCAGATCCAGCAGTGGAGCGAGATCCCTAAAGGACAGGCGCTGTTCAAGAGCCTGGTCGTCTTCGAAAACGCCCCGAACGACCCGCGGCTTGGAGAGCAAGTCGGCGACGTGAACCTTGAGTTCGACCATGACCGTGTTCACACGAATTACCCGGTGACGGTGGTGGCATACCCAGGTCCGCGATTGGGCATGCGCCTGTCATACGACCGATGGTTGTTTGAGCCGGACGCAGTGCGTCGGATGGTAAGGCATTTGACGCACCTGCTTGAGGCCATGGCGATGCAGCCGGAGACATGCCTTTGCGATCTGTCTCTCTTGAGTGCCGAGGAACGCAGGCAATTGCTCGTGGAATGGAACAAGACAACCGGAGCGCGACCGGAAGAGAGCGGATTCGCCGAATTGTTCGAGGCTCAGGTGAGGCGGACTCCGAATGCAGTTGCGGCGATCGACGATGAGCGGAGGATGACCTATCTGGACTTGAATCGCGGTGCGAATGGGGTCGCTCACGCATTGCGCCGGCGCGGCGTCGGACCGGACCAGATCGTGGCGCTGCTTCATACTCGCGGCATCGACTTGTTAATTATGATCCTCGGCGTCCTGAAGGCCGGCGGCGCCTACTTGCCGCTGGATCCTCATCATCCGCCCGCCAGGATGGCGCAGATTCTGGGAACCGCCCGCGCGATGCTGTTGCTGACGGTACGAGCGCATACAGCGTTGGCCGAAGCCGCCGTTGCCATGACTCCGGAATCCGCGACACAGCTTGTTCTGTTGGATCCCTTGATGAACGAAGCAGACGCCGACGACGATCCGCCGCGCCTGGGCACCTCCGCGAATCTGTCCTATGTCATCTTCACCTCCGGTTCGACCGGCACTCCGAAGGGTGCGATGGTGGAAGAACGAGGAATGGTCAATCATCTGCTCAGCAAGATTCCCGCGCTGGGCCTGTCGGAATCCGATGTTATTGCGCAGACCGCGTCACAGTGTTTCGATATCTCGGTGTGGCAGTTCCTGACCGGTCTGCTTTGCGGCGCCTGCATTCGGATCCTGCCTGACGACCTTGTGCGCGACCCACAGCGGCTTCTCCGCGAGATCGAACGGTCCAAGATTACGGTGTGGGAGGCGGTGCCATCGCTCCTTGTCGCCGGACTCGATGGGCCGGTCGTACCCTTGCCTCCGCTACGGTGGCTGCTAGCGACTGGCGAAGCGGTGACCCCGGAGTTATGCAGGCTCTGGTTCAGCCGGTATCCGTCGATTCCCTTGATGAATGCCTATGGCCCGGCGGAGTGTTCGGACGATGTCGCGGTGCATGCGGTGACCGGTGGCCTTCCCGAGGGCACGACCCACGTACCGATCGGCCGGCCGATCCCTCATCTTCGGCTCTACGGGTTGGACGGGAGCGGAGAGCCGGTTCCTTTCGACGTGGCTGGTGAACTCTATATCGGCGGGGTGGGCGTCGGGCGTGGCTATCTCAACGATCCCGCGAAGACCGCAGCCGCCTTCGTGCCGGATCCGTTCTCAACCGAACCGGGCCTGCGTCTGTACCGCAGCGGCGATCTCGTGCGGTTCCGCTCCGACGACAGGCTGGAGTTCTTGGGACGGCGTGACCATCAGGTCAAGATCCGTGGCTATCGCATTGAGTTGGGAGAGATCGAAGCGCGGATCGTGCAGCATCCACAGGTGCGGGAAGCTGTCGTGGCGATCAGGGAAGACCGGCCGGGAAACAAGCGCTTGATTGCCTACGTCGTCGGCAGGAGCCCTGCGTGCGACGCCGCAACCATCCGATCGTTCGTGGCCGAAGCGCTCCCGGACTACATGGTTCCTTCCGTCGTGATGTTCCTGGACGCGCTGCCGATGACGCCGAACGGGAAGATCGATCGGAAGGCCTTGCCGGTGCCGGGTGACGATCAACTGTCGCCGCGCGACGGGGCCCCGGGCACCGCGACCGAAGAGATTATGGCCGGGATCTGGGCCGAGATTCTCGGCCTCAAGCACATCGGCGTCCACGAGAACTTTTTCGAGCTGGGCGGCCATTCTCTCCTCGCGACGCAGGTTGTATCACGGGTTCGCTCGGTCTTTCATATTGAATTGCCGTTGCGCGCTTTATTCGATCATCCCACCGTTGAAGAGTTTGCTGCTGCTGTCGATGGCTCTGTGGCAGCAGCAGAAGGCAGACAGCTTCCGCCTCTTGTGCCTGCGCCGAGAATCGAATCCATGCCGTTATCATTTGCGCAGCAGCGGCTCTGGTTTCTATGGCAGCTAGCGCCGGACAGTCCTATGTATAACGTTCCCGTGGCTCTGCGAATCACCGGCGCCTTGGATGAAGCGGCGCTGGGAAACAGTTTCTATCAATTGGCGTGCCGCCATGAAGTATTGCGTACAACGTTTCCCATGAGCGGAGGTCAACCGATACAGGTCATCGCCCCGGAACCCATACATTCGATGTCTGTATCCAACCTCAGGCATCTGTCGAAGGATGAACGCGAGGCAGTGGTTCAATCACTGACGCGGGAAGAAGCACGCAAGCTCTTTGATCTGTCGAGCGGACCGTTATTGCGCGTGCGCTTGTTGCAAATAGACGACCAGGAACAGGTCCTGCTCGTCACCATGCACCATATTATTTCAGACGCTTGGTCAATGACCGTCCTTATCGATGAGATAACGAAGTTATACGCCGCATCTGTGACCGGACAGGCATGCTCGCTATCGCCGCTGTCGGCGCAATACGCAGATTATGCGATATGGCAGCGGACATGGCTGGAGGGAGATGTACTGGAAAGACAATTGGCGTACTGGAAACAACAGTTGAAAGATGTTCCCGTGGTTGCCTTGCCGACAGATCGGCCGAGACCAGCTGTCCAGACGTACCGAGGTGCCATCCATTCAATGAGCATATCTCATGGTGTGGTGGACCAGCTCAGGACCTTGGGGCGAAGGCGTGGGGCGACGTTGTTTATGACCCTCCTGACTGTCCTGAAGGTGCTGCTTCGATATGAGACCGGTCAGCGGGACATCGTGGTGGGGACCGACGTGACCAATCGCAACCTGCTCGAAGTCGAAAACCTCATAGGCTTCTTTGTCAATCAAATCGTGCTGCGCGTGGCCGTCGATTCTACGCTCTCATTCCAAGAGCTGCTTGATCGGGTTCGTGATGTGACGCTGGCAGGGCATGCCCATCAGGATGTACCGTTTGAAATGCTGGTCGCTTCCCTCAATGTGAAGCGCGAGCTTCAGTATTCACCCTTGTTTCAAATCAAACTGATCCTGCAACACGCCACTCCACCTGCAGACGAGCCTCCTGGCTTGGCGCTCAGCGTCATCGACAATGAAAAGACAACCGCCGAATTGGATGTGTTACTCAATTTTGAAGAGAGCGCCGATGGATTGAGCGGATGGTTTGAGTACAACATCGATCTTTTCGATGGCGCGACCATCGCTCGACTTGCGGGGAATTTCTCGGCGATTGTCGAGCAGGCTGGAACGAATCCCCATGTCACCGTTGAAGAAATCGAACGCATGCTGGCGGGGCGTGACAATCTCCAGCGAACCAGAATGCGACAAGAGCGTCACGAAGCGACCAGTAGGAGTCTCAAGAGCATCAGGCGAAGGGCAATGAGCCCTCCCGTAGAAACCTCCCAAGCATGAGGACCGATCGATGAACGATTCAAGTCAGAAAACCGAGACCATGCCAAGATTGAAAGGCATACGCCGGAAGGCCATCAGCTTATCCCAGGAGCGCCTTGTGACGGCGGAACCGCTTCTCCCCGAGAAAGTGCTTCCATTGCTGGTTCAGCCAACTGTAACAGGACTCAGCCTAGTGGGCTGGGCCGAGCAACAACGGGAATGGGTACAGACGCAGCTTCTGTGTCACGGTGCCATCTTGTTTCACAACTTTCACGTCAATGGGGTCACAGACTTTGAGCAGTGTGTGACCGCCCTATCCGGAGGTGCGCTGGAGTACCGTTTTCGGGCCTCACCGCGCACGCAAGTGGGTGCGAATGTGTATACGGCTACCGACTATCCGCCTGACCAGAGCATTTTCCCCCACAACGAGCACGCGTACTCTCCGGTCTTTCCGCTTCAGCTGTTCTTCTATTGCGCCGTTCCGGCGCAGAACGGCGGAGAAACTCCGATCGGGGATACGCGCGAGGTTCATCGGAATATCGATCCAGAAATCAAGCGACGATTCCTCAAGAAGCAAATCCTGTATGTGCGTAATTATGGCGACGGTTTCGGCCTTCCATGGCCGACGGTCTTTCAGACCGAGGATAGATCTCAAGTGGAGGCATACTGCCGAAGCGTGGGAATAGAAGTGGAATGGAAGACAGGGAATCGACTGAGGACCAGGCAAGTGGGACCGGCCGTCATGCGCCATCCACGAACCCAGGAGCCCATTTGGTTCAACCATGGAACATTCTTCCATGTCTCCACATTGGAACCAACCATACGAGAAGCGCTTCTGAAAGAATTCAGCGAAGAGGATTTGCCTCAAAACACATACTACGGAGATGGGCAGCCGATTGAGCCGGACGTTCTTGAACAGCTTCGGTCGATCTATCAGGAAGCCATGGTTGTGTTTCCATGGCAACAGGGGGATGTCTTGCTATTGGACAACATGCTGACCCTTCACGGGCGCAGGCCGTATAGCGGACCGCGTAAAATCTTGGTGGCGATGGCGGAAGCCTGCCGCGGAGCCGATCTTCGCCTGGCGGCAGAGGAGGTGTGATCATGTCATGGAGCGACGCACCGAATAGTATGGTCCAAGGGTATCGCCTGTCACCCCAACAAGAGCGTGTGTGGTTGTTAGAGCGCGGTGCGCCGTCAACACGTCTTTTTGCCCGATGTCGCGTCATGCTCGAGGGCTCGCTTGATGCAGCGGTGGTGAAAATGGCGCTTGAGGACATTCTGCAACGTCATGAGATTCTCCGCACCACACTCCAATGTATTCCGGGCACGACGTTGCCGGTGCAGGTGATCGCAGAACAGGGCTTGTTGTCGTATCAGGAGTATGATTTGACGGGACGGATGCCTAGTGACCAGGAGCGTCAGATCGAAACGCTCTTGCAAGGATTGCAAGAGGAACGGGCCGATTCGATGCGCAGCTCGTCGATGCTTACGACCTTGATAAAGCTCAGTGACGTCAAGCATCTGTTGATGATCGACTTGCCCGGCTACTGTGTAGATGGGGTGACATTCAAGAATCTCATCCGCGAACTCGAAGCAACCTACGAGGCCTATGCTCAAGGCATCGGTGCTGTTCTCGATGATCCGTTGCAGTACGCGGACTTTGCGGAATGGCAGCACTCGTTATTGTCGGATGAAGCGGGACAGGTTGGGCGTACGCATTGGCGCAAGCAGGCGGAGGCGATCGTCGGTCCGCTTGGAAATCGGTTGCCCTTCGAGCGGGCGCTCAGCGACGGTGTGAATCTCACTCTCAAGCGAATACCCATTGCCATATCGAAGCAGTGCTTGGCTCAAGTCGATTCCCTTGTCGAACAGAAGGCGAGTTCAAGCTCGACGTTTTTCTTGGCATGCTGGTGCATCTTGATCCAACGGCTCATCGGACAAGAAGACATCGTGGTTGGTGTGGCCTGTGACGGCCGGACGCATGACGAAATGCGGGGTGCCTTCGGGCCTTTTGCAAGATACCTCCCGGTGTTGACCGGTCTAGATCAGAACCTCCCATTCAGCACGGCTCTCGAGCGGCTCCAACAAGCCGTGGTTGAAGCTCATGAATGGCAAGAGTATTTCACGTGGGAGGACATCCAGAACGCGACAATACGCGGCGATGGTTCTTACTTTCCATTCTGTTTCGAATTCGAGGAAGAACAATCATTCTGCTCGAATGGCACGCTTTCATTCCGAATCGAGAGCAAAGAAACGTACCTCGATCGATTCAAAATTCGACTCGTCTGTCATCAAAAAGACGGCTTCATCGATGCCATATTGCAATACGACGAATCGTGCTATCCGGATGAAGCGATGGCATGCCTTGCGAAACAGTTGGAGACGCTTGTGAGTCAAGCTGCATGCCAACCAGAGGCAGCCATCGGCGACATCCAGACATTGGGCGAGATGGAACGCCACCAAGTGTTGCACACCTTCAATGTCGGTCCCCCTCAAGAGCGGGGCGATCAATGCCTGCATCACTTATTTGAGGCACAGTCCGCGCATACACCGGACAATATTGCTCTGGTATATGAAGAGCAATCAGTCACGTATCGTGAGCTTGACGGGCGGGCCAACCGATTGGCTCACTATCTGAAAAGTCAGGGAGTTGGACCTGAAACAGCGGTTGGGATTTGTGTAGAGCGCTCCCCGGAATTGATCGTGGGGCTACTTGGGATTCTCAAGGCAGGCGGGGCCTATGTACCGATTGATCCATCGTATCCGAAGGATCGAAGGGACTATCTCCTCCACGATTCACGCGCTCCCATTCTGTTGATTCAGAATCGGTTTCGGGAGGAATTCCTTGGAACGCCGGTCTCCATCGTGAGTATTGATTCGGAGACTCAGCCATTCGAGGAATACAGCGGGCTGAAACCATCGACTCATGAGACTCCGGACGGAGTGGCCTATATCATCTACACGTCGGGTTCGACCGGGCGCCCCAAAGGTGTGCTAGTCACTCATCGTAACGCGGTTCACTCTACAAGGGCACGGCTCGCGTACTACAAGAAGCCCGTAACCAACTTTCTCTTATTGTCTTCGTTTGCGTTCGATAGCTCGGTGGCGGGAATTTTTTGGACGTTGAGCCAGGGTGGCAGGCTCTGTCTTGTCCGGGAGGGAGTTCAGAAGGCTCCACCTGAACTCGGGGCATTGATCGAGTATGCGCAAGTGACCCATTTGTTATGTTTGCCCTCGCTGTATTCCGTCTTGCTTGAACAAGTGCCCGTCGCACAGCTGACCTCGCTTCAGACCATCATTGTCGCGGGAGAATCCTGTCCGAAGGACTTGGTGGCTAGACACCAAGCAAATCTCCCTCTTGCGTTGCTTTTTAATGAGTATGGGCCGACGGAGGGGACCGTTTGGAGCACAGTACATCGGACCAGTGTTTCGGATGAAGGAGCAACCGTATCGATCGGCCGACCGATTGCCGGGGTGAGGATCTACATCTTGGATGCCCGCATGAGACCTGTGTCTATCGGCATGCTGGGTGACTTGTACATAGCCGGAGAGGGACTGGCTCGTGCCTATCACGACCGGCCGGACCTGACTGCGGTGAAGTTTATTCCAGACCCCTTTTCTCCAGTAGAGGGTGGCCGGTTGTATCAAACCGGTGATCTGGCTCGCTATAGACCGGACGGCACTATCGAGTTCGCGGGGCGGAGTGACCAGCAGGTAAAAATTCGCGGCTACCGCATCGAGCTGGGCGAGATCGAAGCACGACTTCTCGAACACCCTGCAGTGCAGGACGCCATCGTCCTAGCGCGCGAAGCTGGGACGGGGGACATGCTCATGGTGGCGTACGTCGTTCAGCGGGAAAAGGCCCAGGATACGACTGCCTTGCGAAAATTCCTCAAGGAGCGTCTGCCTGAATACATGATTCCGTCGGCGACGGTCGTGTTGACAGGGTTTCCACTGACGCCAAACGGGAAGGTCGACCGCAAGGCGTTGCCGATGCCGGATGTGACCGGGCAATTGGCGCATCAATATGTCGCGCCTCGATCGCCGACAGAAGAATTGTTATGTGGGATTTGGGCGAATGTGTTGCAGGTGGCGCAGGTGGGTGTTCACGACAACTTCTTTGATTTAGGCGGACACTCCTTGCTGGCGACACAGGTGATGGCGAGGTTACGTGATGTGTTTCGCGTAGATCTGCCGATGCGAGTCTTGTTCGAGACTGCAACAGTGGCCAAACTGGCCGAAGCCGTGGAATCGGCCAGCCGTCTGGACGGAAGCATGGACGCGCGGTCGATCTCGCGAGTGGAACGTGACGGACCGGTTCCGTTGTCCTTCGCCCAGCAGCGTCTCTGGGTGTTGGCGCAACTGGAACCGGATGGGGCCTCCTACAATTTGCCGATCGCGCTGCGGCTGTCAGGGACGCTGGATGCTGCGGCCCTGGAACGGAGCGTCAATGAACTGGTCCGTCGGCATGAAGTGCTGCGGACCACGGTGTCTCTGTCGGACGGACAACCGGTACAAATCGTGGCGCCGTCATCGGCGGTGGCTGTCCCCGTTGTCACGCTCGATCATTTGGATAAATCCGAAGGGGACGCGACTGTATTGCGGCTTGCGACGGCCGAAGCCCAGCGTCCCTTCGAGTTGGCCTATGGCCCCATGCTTCGTGTCACGCTGCTTAAACTCGACGCGGAGGAACACGTCCTTCTCTTGACGATGCACCATATCGTGTCCGACGCGTGGTCCTCGCAGATTCTGGTGCGGGAAATGACCGAGCTGTACATTGCTCAGGTTCAAGGCAGACCGGCGTCGCTGCCAGAACTGCCGGTTCAATACGCGGATTTCGCGATCTGGCAGCGACAATGGTTGTCCGGTGCGCGATTGGATCGCCAAGTCGATTACTGGAAGGAACGCTTGGCCGGTGGGCTCGAGCCGCTGAATCTTCCGGTGGATCATGCGCGACCTCCGGTCCAGACCTCCCGCGGCGCATCGCTGACTCTCTCGTTGTCCCCTGAATTGTCTTCGGCGATGATCGAGCTCAGCCAGCGCGAGGGTGTGACGCTGTTCATGACCCTGCTGGCGGGGTTCTATGCGCTGCTGTTCAGGTATACCGGCCGGACGGACCTCATCGTCGGGTCTCCGATCGCCAACCGCACCCGTAGCGAGATCGAAGGGCTCATCGGTTTCTTCGTGAACACGCTGGCGTTGCGGGCCGACCTGTCGGGAAGGCAGACGGTCCGCGAGCTCCTCGCGCTGGTTCGACAGGTCTGCCTCGGCGCCTACACCCATCAGGACGTGCCGTTCGAAAAACTGGTCGAGGTGCTGCAGCCGGTGCGCGACGTCAGCTACTCGCCGATCTTCCAGGTCATGTTCGAACTGCAAAACGCCCCTGCATCGGAACTGGACATCCCTGGACTTCACATCGGTACAGTGGATGTGGAACCGCTGACGGCAAAATTCGATCTGACGCTGACGCTGTGTGAAACCGAAAGCGGCCTGACGGCATCGATGGAATACAACACCGATTTGTTTTCCACCGACAGCGTCATGCGCATGCTTCGGCACTATGAATTGATTCTAGGAGACATGGCTGCGAGGTCCGAGGCGGCGATCGAGGAATTGCGCCTGTTGACCGACGAGGAAGAGCAGCGCTTGTTGACGGACTGGAACGAGGGACCGAGTTTGCAGGTGCCGGACGGGTCTTTTTCTCAATTGTTCGAGGCGCGGGCGTCGAAGACTCCGGACAGCATCGCGGCCGTCTGGCTGGATCGCCGTGTGACCTATCGCGAGTTGAATCGCCGGGCCAATCGAGTGGCCCACGCGTTGTTGCTCGAAGGAGTGAAGCCAGAAACGGTCGTGGCGCTCTTGGGCGACCGAAATTTGGACTTTCTCGCGATGCTGCTGGGAATTCTCAAGGCGGGGGGTATCTATCTGCCGCTCGACGCGGGGCACCCGGATCATCGGTTGGCGCATATGCTCGGCGAAAGCCGTGCGCCCGTGCTGTTGACCACGGAGGCGTATCGGCAGCGTGTGAAACCGTTGACGGAAGGGGTTGCAGAGAACGCAAGGCCGGTTCTGCTGACGATAGAGGAGATTCAGTCGTCAGTGGAACGGGACTGCAATCCCGGTACGCCGTGGCATGCCGCGCAATCCGTCTATGTGATCTATACTTCCGGCTCCACGGGAATGCCCAAGGGAGCGATGGTCGAGCATCGAGGGCTGCTCAATCACCTGTGTGGGAAGGTGACGACGCTTCGGCTGACCGCTGCCGACGTGATCGCTCAGACTGCGTCCCAGTGCTTCGATATTTCCGTCTGGCAATTTTTGACCCCGCTCTTGTGCGGGGGACGCGTCTGCATCGTTCCCGACGACATCGCTCATGACCCGGTCCGGCTTTTGCGCCACGTGGAAGAGGCTGGCGTCACGGTCCTCGAGACCGTGCCTGTGTTGCTGCAGGGCATGCTCGATATGGCAACCGATTCGGATGATTGTAATCCGGAACTCAACAAGCTGCGGATGGTTCTGCCGACCGGAGAGGTGCTGTCCGGGCAACTGTGCTGCCGCTGGCTCGCCCGCTATCCGGCCATTCCACTGGTCAATGCCTATGGTCCGGCGGAATGTGCGGACGACGTGGCTCTGCATCAGATTATCGAGAGTCCGGACGGGGAGGCCGCCTCTATGCCGATCGGCAGGCCGGTGCCCAATCTCGAGCTCTATGTGCTGTCATCGTCTCTCCAGCCGCTGCCGGTCGGAGTGGCGGGAGAATTATGTGTGGCGGGAGTCGGCGTTGGGCGGGGATACTTGCGTAATCCGGCCAAGACGGCCGAAGTATTCGTGCCCCATCCCTTCGCGAAAGAGCCGGGCGCCCGTTTGTACCGGACCGGCGACATGGCCCATTATCTGTCGAACGGTGTCATCCAATTTGTCGGCCGGATGGATCATCAGGTCAAAGTGCGGGGGGTCAGGATTGAACTGGGAGAAGTCGAGTCACAACTCCTCGCCCATCCGGACGTGCATGAGGCCGCGGTCGTCACCAGGAAAGATGCCAGAGGAGACAAACGGCTCGTCGCCTATGCGGCTGGACCTGTGTCCAGTGAAGCGCTTCGCGAGTTCTTGCGCGGGCGATTGCCTGATTCTATGGTGCCGTCCGTCATCGTCGTGCTGGAGTCGCTGCCCCGCAACGCCAACGGCAAGCTCGATCGCCGTTCATTGCCTGAACCTGCCGGCCGGGATCCCCGACAGACGCTCGTTGCACCCCGCACGGATATGGAAACAAGGTTTGCGCGTGAGTGGGCGGAGGTGCTCGGCCTGCCGCAAGTGGGAATTCACGACAACTTTTTTGATCTCGGTGGTCACTCGTTGACCGCGGTGCAGCTTGTGTCCCGTATTCAACGGATGATCGGAAATCCGATCGCGCTGCTCGACCTTTTCCAGGCTCCGACGGTCGCGGGTTTGGCGCAACGGATCTCCGGTCAATCCGACATAGCGTCCTCTCCGTTCGTGGTGCTTCAAGCTGGGCGCGAGGGCTCGCCGCTCTTCTGCTTCGATCCGACCGGAACGCACGTCTCTGCCTATCAATCACTTGCCTACGCGTTGGGTGAAGACCGGCCCGTCTATGGATTGCCCTTGAGTTGGATTTTCTCTGAACCGTGGAGTGCGCTGTCGATGGACCTGATCGCCGCACGCTACGTAGCAATTATCCGTGAGCGGCAACCGGAGGGGCCGTATCATCTGCTCGGATGGTCCAACGGAGGGTCTATCGCCTTGGCCGTGGGGCGACTGCTCGAGCAACAGGGGCAATCCCTCGCATTTCTGGGCATTTTGGATACACAACCCCAGTCGGAATCGGAGCCTGCGGCCTCGGTCGGTGAGGAGCTTGACCATTATATACAGGGCGATCGCAGGGAGACCTTCCTCGCTTTGCCCGAGACCGAGCGGAAGGCGTTGAAGGATGAACTGGCGCAGTTGAACGAGGAACAACGGGTGGAACATGCGATCGGATGGGCTCAAGCCCGCAAGCTGCTGTCTAGCGAGGAGTCCGATGCGTCCGTCGCCGCTCTGAAGGTGGCCTATGCCATGGACCGGGAGACGGTCAGGATTCTGAACGCTGTGATGCAGAATCCCTTGCGGGCGCCGATTCATGCCTGGTGGACCAGCGCAACTCTAGGCAGGTACGGAGGACCGCCGGTCGACTGGACACGATGCACGAGCGGCCCTGTGGAAATCGGAACGACCCTCGGTGAACACACGGATGCGGTTCGGAGCATTCAGGTCCACCAGCAGATCGGTGAAATTTTGTCGCGATTCGAGAGAGTCTCGCAGCGTCGCTGAAGGCAGGTCCGTTGCGTAACGACGAGCCGACCGCGAAGGCACGATGGCGCCGTGGGAGCACGAAAGGAGCCATATGCAGTACGAGCCCAATACCAACGAGAAATTCAAGATTGTGATGAACACCTATCGGGTATTCGGAGTCTGGGAAACAGTCAAGGAAGTGATTCTGTACCTTCTCAGCCAAAAACCAGCCGATAACTTCGACCGGAAATACGGAGTTGCGACCGCGGGTGTGACAGAATCTTCTGAAGCCGGCATCGCCGATGAAACGGCCAGGAGCTTGGCAGTGGGATATGTGCCGACGAGAGAGGTCGTGATCCGGCATATTCTGACGAACACGACGAAGGGACTCGATCTCAAGGACTATTCCTTCGTGGATCTGGGATGTGGCAAAGGCCGCGCCTTGATCATCGCTGCTCAATTACCGTTCAAGGAAGTGATCGGCGTCGAGCTGTCCCCATTGCACTGCGAGGTGGCGACGGCCAATGTCGAGGGGTATTTGTCGAACGGAAGACATCCCGTGTTGTGCCGGAATATCAGGGTGGACTGCATCAATGCGGTGGAGTTCGAGTTTCCGGACACCGATCTGCTCATTTACATGTACCGGCCTTTCCTCGGGCCTGTGTTTAAAGAGGTCGCCGATAACATGCGTCGGTTCCAAGCCGTGACGGGACACCGCGTCTTGATCGCCTACTCCTGTCCGGTCGAGGAGGTGATGCTTGAGGAATATTCGGGGTTTGTAAAGAGAACCGAGTATCAAGTGATCTCAATGGACTACTCATGGAGTCTGTGGGAATGCCAGGCTGAACAAGCGCAGGCGGTGCTTGTCTGATTCGGGCATCGCTGCCTCTCATGTTACCGGTTCCCAGGTTTTCTACGCGCATATTTCCTGCCACGACGTACGAGCTCCAGCGAAAAGGGTTGTCTCCGAAGTAGCGTGCCCACGCCCAGTCTGAAAACCGTTCCTCGTATGCCGTCACGCCATTGTAACCTCGATCTTGCAGGTGAGGTTTCTCGCGGTTCATCCGTCATATATACGTCTGGGGTCAGTGTGCCAACCTGAACAGTATGGGGTCCTGTCAGGCGGCGAGAAACAACGTTGCGTATGAGATTGAAAAACGTCGCGGGAGTGGTCGCAATCTGTGCCGTACTTGCCGCCATAGGTGTCAAACTCGGAGGTTGGTCAACGAGTGAGTCCGCGACGGGAGTACCGGCATCAGAACCGAGCGTCATGGTTGAAGTCGCACCCGTCATCGTCGGTTCAGTTACGGAGTCGATCCAGGCCGTGGGGACGCTGGAGGCCATCGCCTCGATCACGGTGAGGCCCGAGATTGCCGGTGTGATTCGCCGGATCCATTTTCAAGACGGACAGGTTGTCGAACGGTCGGCCCCGCTGTTGGAATTGGAGCCGGAGGAACTCCAGTCACAGGTGAATCAGGCAACGGCGCAGGAAAAAATGGCGTTGCTGACGTACGAGCGACTGAAGCGGCTGAACGATCAGCAAGACGTCATTGTGCCGACCCAACAGATCGATGAAGCGAGAATGGCCTGGCATGCGGCGGCTGCGAACAGCCTTCTCTATACGACCCGGCTGAAGAAAACCGTCATCCGCGCGCCGTTCGGCGGAACGGTGGGGCTTCGTCGCGTCTCGGTCGGGGATTACGTGCAGCCCGGGAAAGATATCGTGAATTTGGAGGATTTGAGTACGCTGCATGTGGATGTCAAGGTGGCGGAAGTATGGTTGAGTCGCCTCCATGTCGGCCAAAAACTGATCGTGACGACCGATGCGTTCCCTCACACGACGTTCGATGGACAGGTGACGGCGATCGATCCGAGAGTCGATGCGACCAACCGGACGGTCGCGGTACGCGCCGCGATTCCGAATCCGGCCGGCACACTGCGTCCCGGTCTCTTTGTCACCGTGCGGTTGAACCTGGGCGAGAATACGCAGGCGCTCCTGATCCCGGAAGAGGCGGGGTTTCTTCGCCAGGACAAGGCGATGGTGTTTCGGCTGGAGGAACGAACCGCCCGACTCACTGAAGTCGCCCTAGGTCTGCGTGAGCGGGGGCTGGTCCAGGTTCGATCCGGATTGAAGGAGGGCGATCGTGTGGTCCGAACCGGCACCCACAAGTTGCATGACGGTGAACGTGTCTCGATCAAATCATCCGAGTAGCAAGGGACAGTCTTTCCCCCTATGAAGATCACCTGGCGCTCCCATCGAGTGTGGGCGTGAGCTTTTCCGAGACCTGTCTCCATCGGCCGGTGTTCGCTGTCGTCATGACGCTCTTGCTGATGTTATTCGGCCTCTTGAGTTTTTTTCGGTTGCCGGTTCGTGAGTACCCCGACATCAAGCCACCGATCGTCTCGGTCCAAACAGTGTATCCGGGGGCCGGCGCATCCGTTATCGAGTCGGACGTGACGACACCGCTCGAGGACTCACTCAGCGGCATTCAGGGGCTCAGGACGATCACGTCGTCCAGCCGCGAAGAAGTGTCATTGATCACGCTCGAATTTGAATTGGGGCGTGACCTGGATGGAGCGACCAACGACGTCCGCGATCGGGTTTCTCAGACCCGTCCATTGCTGCCGCTGGGCATTCTTGAGCCGTATGTCGAAAAGGCCGCGGCGGAGAATACCGAAATTCTATGGATTGCCGTATCCAGCGACCGTCATTCTGAATTGGAGCTCACCGACGTCGCCGATCGCTTTATCAGGGCACGGTTGGCGATGATTCCCGGAGTATCCGCGACCTACCTCGACGGTGAACGGCGCTATGCCATGCGGATTTGGTTGGACCCAGACCGACTCGCTGCTCGTCGCTTGACTGTTGAGGACGTGGAAGACGCTCTCCGAAATCAGAACGCCTCGATCCCGGCCGGCCGGATCGAGAGCAATCAAATGGAATTCGGCGTCTCGTTGAAGGGCACCTTAGAGACATCGAAGCAATTCGAATCGCTCATCGTGGCCTACCGCGACGACTATCCGGTGCGCCTGGAGGATATTGCTCGCGTCGAACTCGGCGCGGAGGATACCCGAAAGCTTGGACGTTTCGACGGCAAGCCGTCCTTGGGCATTTCCGTATCCCGGCAGTCCAGAGCCAATACGTTGGCGGTGGCGCGCGCGGTAAAGGAACAGCTTCCCGTCATTGCGGCGGGGCTGCCCGACGGCATGCAGATGACGCTCGCCTGGGACAGTTCGACGCCGATCGAGCAGTCGCTACACGAAGTGTATGTGGCCTTGGGGCTTTCGTTGGTCCTCGTCGTGCTGGTGATCTTTTGTTTCTTGGGGAGCGTACGCGCGACGCTTGTGCCGGCTGTCGCCATTCCGGCATCGATCATCGGGACCTTCACGGTCATGGCGGTGACCGGGTGCTCGCTGAACGTGCTGACCTTGCTCGGGCTCGTGCTCGCCATGGGGCTTGTGGTGGATGACGCGATTATCGTGTTGGAGAACATTCATCGCCGGATCGTCGCCGGCATGCCGCCCATACAAGCGGCGATCGAGGGCACGAACGAAATCGCCTTTGCCGTCATCGCAACGACCATCTCGCTGGTGGCGGTCTTCGTCCCGATCGCCTTTCTAACCGGAATCGTGGGCCAACTGTTCGCCGAATTGGCCATCGCCGTCACGTCGGCCGTGCTGCTGTCCGGTTTCGTGGCGCTGACGTTGACACCGGTCATGTGCGGGCGATTGCTGCCCCAAGAAATCAGGTCCACCCGGTTTCGATCAGCCGTATCATTGGCTGAAGGTGTCGTTCAACGCTATCGCCATGGGCTCGTATGGGCGCTCCATGCCAGGACGGCGGTCGTCGTCGTGGCGATCGGAGCTAGCCTGGCCAGCCTCTCCATCCTGACCCGGCTCCCGTCAGAATTGGCTCCCCTCGAAGACGCTGGGTGGTTCTCCGGTTTCCTCACCGCGCCTCAGGGCGCCACTCTTCGCTATACCGATACCTACGCCAAAGAATTGGAATCGCTGTTCAAGACGGTCCCCGAAATTACGCATATCTATACGACGGTGGCGAGCGGAGAGCGTCCGACGAGAGTCAATCGTGCCGAGAGTTGGGTCACGTTGAAGGATTGGAACGATCGCGCCAGGAGTCAGCAGGAAATCGTGGCAGGCTTGAATGAAGAACTCGGCAAGCTGACCGGCGTGAAGGCCTATTTGTTGAATCCTCCTTCTATTGGAGACTGGTCGGATAAGACACCCGTACAGTTCGTCCTCGGAGGGTTCGACTATCAGGAGTTGCAGCAGGCCGCTGAAAGGTTGAGGGCACGACTGGCCGACCATCCCGGCTTCGTCACGCCTGAAATCGATTTAGCGTTGAATACGCCGCATCTTGTCGTCGAAACACATCGCGACAAGGTCGCGGATCTCGGCCTGTCCGTCACCAGCATCGGGCGAACGCTGGAGACGTTGCTCAGCGGAAGGCCGGTCGGCACGTTCGTACAGAACGGGCGTCAATATAAGGTGATCGTGAAAGTGGACGATCGACGTCGCGAAACACCCTCGGATATCAGTCGGCTCTATGTGCGTGGGAATGAACGCGAATTCGTGCAACTCAACAATGTCGTGACGGTCAAAGAGGTACCGGCCCCTGAAGCGTTGAACCATTTCGATCGCATGCGCGCCGTCACTGTCAGCGCGGGGCTGGCCGACGGGTTCACGTTGGGGCAGGCCTTGACCTATTTGGACGAGACTGCAAAAGACGTGATCAAGCCTGGCATGCGGACGGCCTATGCGGGAGAAACCAAGACTTTCGCCGAAAGCAATCGAAACCTCTATATGACGTTCGGGTTGGCCTTGGCGGTGATCTTCTTGGTGCTCGCGGCCCAGTTCGAGAGTTTCCGGCATCCCTGGACGATCCTTCTCACGGTGCCTCCGGCCCTGTCGGGATCGTTGTTGTCTTTGGCCGTGATCGACGGAACCCTCACCATCTATAGCCAAATCGGTTTGGTGATTTTGATCGGGCTGGTGACCAAGAACGCCATTCTGATCGTGGAATTCGCCAATCAGCTTCGTGAACGGGGGCTCGACCTGTCCCAGGCGGTGACTGAAGCGGCGACGTTGCGACTTCGCCCAATTCTCATGACGACCTGTGCGACGATCCTCGGAGCCTTGCCGCTCGCGCTGGCCACCGGGGCGGGAGCAGCCGGCCGCCGTCAGATCGGCGTCGTGCTCATCGGAGGGCTGCTGGTTTCAACGCTCGTGACGCTCATATTGGTGCCAGCCGGCTATGCCATCTTATCGAGACGGGTGAGGATTTCCGATCCTCATGGAGCGAAGCAGCCGCATGGCCTTCCTGGCACAGACCTCATGATGGGCTCGCCGTCCGCTGATCACAACTGACGATCTGCTGAAGACGATCAGCGATCCGAATCGAGCAGGTCACAGCCGGCGCACAGCTGGATGTGAGGAACAAGTGGGGTTGCCTCGTCATAATAACTGGATGATCTCTATCTGGAGATAGCGGTCTATCTAGCCTCGTTCGGTTAACAGCATGGCAGCTCTTGTCGAAAACTCTGGATATAGAAGAAATGGTATGGATTGGAGTCACTCGGCTCACTACAGAGTCGTAGGTCTGACGCTGATCGCCTTGTGGTGCCTCTCGTCGCCGCCTGAAGTCTGGAGCTTGGATGCGACGCAACCGATTTCAGCGGAACGGCGAGAGGCCATCTCGCTGGCGGATGCGGCGATTCGCGCGCTGCAGAACAACCTCGACATCAGTATCAGCCGCTATGCCAAGGAGGGTCGGTTAGCCGACATCGTCGTCGAACAAGCCAAGTTCGATCCGACCGTGAGCGTGAACGGTCGATATAATCGGACCGTAGATCCGCTCAATCAACCCCTGTTCGGTGGAACGGGACCGAATCTTAATCAGATTACGATTTTCGACCAGCGACATCATTCCTTGGCGATCGACGCGACCAAAAACTTGTTGACCGGGGGCATGCTCGACGTGAGGTACAACCCTGTAAGGAACAATTACAATCAGGAAGTCGCCCAAGGATTTCTCTTCAATCCGGAGTGGGCCGGCGGCCTGACTTTCACCCTGACCCAGCCGTTGCTCAAGAACGCGGGGATCGCTCTCAACAAGACCTTCATCAAGGTGGCTCAAAACAATGCCGACGTCGAACAGCATGTCTTCCGAGACCGGGTCATGACCGTCATCGCCACGGTCGAACAAACCTATTGGGAATTGGTATTTACGATTGAGAACCTGACGGTGGCACAAGCCGCCTTGAAGGCAGCCGAAGAGCTCTTGGCGAGCAATCGCGCCAAGGCCAAAGCCGGTGTGATGTCCACCGTCGATGTGCTCCAAGCCGAGGCCGCCGTTGCATCAAGGGTCGAGCAGATCTTGGTGGCCGAGAAGGCCATTCGCGACCAGGAAGATCAACTGCGACGTCTGTTGAATCCTGGTGAAGCGGCTCTGAGGAAGGATATGCGTCTCACACCCCTCGATGCTCCTGTCACGGCCCTTGAACCCATCAGCCTGGAGGCAGCGATCGATATCGCGATCGACTTGCGTCCTGAAATCATCCAGGCGAAAAAGCATGTCGAGTCCGGTGAGCTGAACACACAATTTGCCCGCAACCAATTGCTTCCCACCCTGTCGTTCCAAGGGACCATGGGGCTCACCGGGATAGGTAGTGATTTTGGCAGCTCGTTCAACAGAAACTTCAGCGGCGATTTCTACAATTATGGGGCGGGTCTGCTGTTCAGCTATCCGATCGGGAACCGCTCTGCCATCAGCACGTACAACAAGCGCCGACTCGAGGCCAGAAGTGCGGAAGCAGTACTCGCCAGCGTCCGCCACGAGATTATTGTCGGTGTCCGTGAAGCGGTGCGCCGGGTCCAGACAGACTTTAAACGTATCGAGACCACGCAGTCGGCGCGCATTTTGGCGGAAAAACAGTTGAAGACGGAGCAGGAACGGTTGAAGGTGGGACTCAGCACGACTCGTTTTGTGCTCGATTTTCAGCGCGACCTCGCAACCGCGCAGGGAAACGAGTTACGGGCCATTATTGATTACAACAAGTCGCTGTCGAACTTTTCGCGTCATAAAGCCACGACGTTGGACCGTTATCATCTCGAACTGTCGTAGATCTTGTCCGGTCCACGACCGCTCGCCCTTGCCGACAAACCGACAGATCCAACATTGCCTAAACCCCCAGCGTCGTCGGCCTTGTCTCGGCATGGTTGCGAGAGGGCCTATGGACAGGCGCTCATTGATCGCGCCTGCTGTTCCACCGAGGTCGATTGCTGTCACATCGTGAGGGTTCGATGGGGCGTGGCCGTGTCGCCGTCAGACGTGCCTGTTGAGATGCCTCAGGAGGGAAAGCGTTTCATCCAAGCTTTGAGCCGTCGCGTGTGAAGCGATCGCACCAGCCCTCTGGCCTGCCCTCGTTGACGCTGGAACTGCCGACACTTTGGGCACCAGAGCAGGGGACTCTGGTGCCCTGTAGGTCGGTTGCAGCGGCTACAGGTTGTCACACGCGTTTCGGAAGGTGCGCATGAGACCTGAGACTCTGCCTGCTGCATGGGTACCCGGTTCCTCATCTCAGTACTAGACGGTCGGCTATTGATAGTCCTCATTCAGCGACCTGAGGAATGCCACCAGGGAGGCGATGTCATTGGTTAGGAGGGCGATGCCCTGAAGCTGGACGGCTCCATTGCGCAGAGTTCCAGCGCGGGATTGATCCGAGACGTCGCGGTAAAAAACGATGATGTCCTCCAACGTATCAAATTGCCCATTGTGCATGTAGGGTGCCGAATGTCCGAGGTCACGGAGGCCGGGGGTCTTGAATCGCGCGATGGCACGGTCGAGTAGGATCGAATCGGATATGGGGCATGGGACCTGGTCATCGCACAAGATGGGTCGGATTTTTGCTTGCGGGTTCGGCATATCGAGGTTGGCGAAGACGTTCCATACGCCCAGATCGGTCAAGGTGGGGTCGGCAAGCAGAGGGATGGCTCGGAAGCGTCCTGAGGCGTTGGGATGGTTTTCCGTGGCAGGGAGGTAGGCATCGTAGTTTCCATCGCGAACGGTGAGGTTTGGGATCACGAGAGCGCCGAATGCATTGGCACCGTGAATGCCGTCGTATGCCTTTTGTGTCGTGCCCGTATTATGCAACTTGAAATCGGTAAAGTTGGGTGCGGCATGGCAGGCAATACAATTGCCGACCTTGCCCGCGGTGAGCTCGGCGGGTGAAGCGACAGGCGTGGCAGGTTCCGCCAGGAACATCTTCAATCCGGCCAGCTCCGTTGCGCCGAACGCGAACGGTTGAGCGTGGAACTGAAACTGGCCATTTGATCGGTTGGGGTTGGAGGTCACAAATTGCGGGGAGAAGCTCGGCGCGTTGATCAGGGCCCGAAGCCGCTGACTATAGGAGAGCGGAGGCTCGTTCGGATTTGGCTGCTGAGGTAGACCGTTGATCGCCAGGAACACGTCAAACGGCGAGCGAATCGGTACCCCATTGTCGTCGGTCTTAGAAAACCGGAGGCCGTTCACGTACGCCGCGACGACCTTCACGACTGCGTCGAAGACCTCTTGGTCGGTGCCCGAGCCGATCAGGGCGCGAAATTGAGGAGGCAGGCGCAGCTCGTCAGGAATATTCGGGTTGGTGCCGGTAAATAAAACTCTATAAGACAAGCCGGTGTCGGTCAGATCAAAGGAACCATCGTCTTCTCGAACCACTTTTGCGATATGTGAAATCGCCTGAGCCTTTTCGCCGGGAAGCCAGCCAAAGTTTCGACCGGTAAAGGTCCCAACGACCAGGTCTTCCATGGAATTGAACTCGGCATCGAAGTGGAGCAAGACGCCGCCTGGCCGGTTCAGGGAGGAATTGACCAGCGGAGGAGAATTTCTTGGTGTGTTGGTATCGCCGTCGGCCCTTGCTGGAACAGGACTGCGGCGCGCGAAGTCGGCATAGGACCTCATGCCGCCGCCGGGAGCTGAGAGGGCATCATCGACCAAGTGACAGGTCCGACAGTTCATCGACATGCCTTTGAATGGCCCTGGGTTGATCGGGGCTCCCAAGGTTTCGAGGGTAGCGACAACCGCATCGCCGGAGTTGGGATCGTTGACCTTGCCGCCGTTGTCCATGAACACCTTGAACGACTGGGAAAATCTGGTGTCAAGGAACAGCCGTTCGCCGACGTCCTCTTCGGCGCCTGGCGTACCTGTCGAAACGGGAGATGGGGGAGGAGGCGAGCTCTCACCGCCAGAACAGGCAAGGAGGCCAACGAGGAAAAGGATGGAACCTAGAAGGGCTAGGTACGTCGGTGTTTGATGGGGCACATAGGCATGACTCATGACACATCATTCCTTCCGTTAATCGAACATCGAGGGGAGGCGAGGGTCCTCGGGAGGTGAGGACCCTCGCCTGCAAAGTGGGAGAGGTGGGTTCCCACTCCACGGGCCGACGTAGGCCCTACACCGGCTGTGTTACCGATGAGGTGTTCCTTCTAAATAGGTTGTTTCCGTTTCTCCCATCAGTTCGACCAAGAGATCGACGACAAAGGGATCGAATTGGGTTCCGGAGGCCACCCGCAGGATTCGGAGCGCGATACGATCACGCAAAGACCGGTCGTGGACATGGGGAACCCGAATAGCCTCGAACGCGTCCGCGACGGCGAGAATCCTCGCGCCCAGTGGGATGAATTGTCCCCTCAGGCCGTAGGGATAGCCTGATCCATCCCACCGTTCATGATGATGGGCGATCAGGATGGTTGCGTCACGAAGGAATGAAAAAGGCTCGAGCAAGGTCGCTCCGAGTCGTGGATGATTTTGAATGGCCACGTACGAGGCCGGATCTATGGCCTCTCGCCCGGTTTGGAGGTGAGACGGAAGCATCAGGAGACCGATGTCGTGAAGCAAGGCGGCCTGTTTCAATTGATGTAAGAGCTCGTCGCAGAGGTTCGCAGCAAGCCCCATACGAACAGCAACAGCCGCCGTTTCTTGACCATGCCCTGCTTGCCACGGCAGAAGTCGATCCAGTTCCTTCGTCACTTGCCGAACCAGAATACTCTCCAGATCGCGTCGAGATGTTGCCGGAAGATGAAGGCGGTCGATCTTCTGCAACATGCCTTGAATCTTCAGCACGGCCGGTTCAACCTGATCTGCTATGTGGACTTGCATCGCATCACCTCCGCAAATATCAAGAGCCCAAGACACTGTCGTGACCCTGGGCTCTGGGTGAATAACCGCTGGCCGCTTGAAAAGTTGTGTGGACGATCTGAATCTTATGATTCTTGCGGTCGTTTCCCCTCCATCAGCGGTTGCTCGAGCACCCACATCTCATACAACGGGACGACAAACATCACCAGAAAACTGACGGTCATCAGCGTATCGCCGGTCAACATCGAGACGGCGAAAATAGGGGAGACATAGTTGATCAACCATGGCGACAGAAGGTCGAGAATCACACCGCCGAACCCGGCCCAGGTCACGACCGTTTTCAGCATATGACTTGCGCTGGTCAGATACATCACATGGATGAGAATCATGAACACGACTGGCATCGTAAAAAGATGGAAGTGAGTAATTTCTGCCAATTCTCGAAAGGACATGGGCTCCCCAAACGTCGTATCTGACCCTCGATAGTGATCGGCGATGCCTTGCGGTGAAAGACTCGTCATGCTATGCGCCCAAAAGAAAGAGAAAGCAAAGCCGGCCAACATCAAGAGCAGGAACAAGGTATAGAGCAACCGAATATGTCGATCAGCGTCGCGCAGCCTGAATTTCTGGTTAAAGTTTCGCATGCAGGGACGCTGGGTCCGCTGGAAGTTAGTTCCCGAATATGGACGAGAAGAATCCTTTATTCCGTTTCGCCATTGTGTCGCTGCCGATTCCGGCCGGTTTCAAGTAAAACTCGTCGATCAATACCAAGACTCGTTTGACACCGGCGCTCATCGAGCGAACGGACATCGTGGCGCCGGTAATGTTGGTGATGTCGCTTTTGATCCGGATCGGGTCGAGAACGGTCTTGCCTTCGTACTGGGCGTTAAACCGCTTTTTCCCGACATCGCTCCCGCGCGATTCCCGGAACACCAGGAGTTCAACGTCCGATACGGACCCTTCGTTATCGATGCCGACCAGGTAGGTCATCGGCTTGTGCTTGCCGATCGTGTTTTGGACGACCGCATAGCCGTCAACCTGACCGCCGGACTCCCCGATATACACCTCGAACGATTCTTCCGGGAATTTCCAGCCGATTCGTTCCTCGATGTGGACCTTCTTTTCCTGGGTGAGCTTGATCACCTCCTTGCGAACTTGTTGGGATTTCGGGAGCATGATCTTGACCCCCTCTTCCTCGCTCATGAACTCTTCGGCGGCGGTCATTTCCTGCTGCGTCAGATAACGCTTGAGGTCGCTATCCCAAATTCGCTCAGCGCTTGCCTGGGTGACTGGCATCAGGAGAATGGCGATGACCATGACACACAGACGCGTTATCATGACGAGGCCTCACAACCTTTCTCCTTGAGTCGAAGATGGAGTTTCTCCGTCACCGCGTTCGTCACTTCCTCTGATGGTTCGACAGCCCACCATTTCATGGCCTGCTGGGACGCACCGCCCCGAGCATGCCAACGTTGACGCGTTTCCAACACGTTGACGGACGTGACGTCGTCGATTTTCTTGACGGCCACCGTCAAGCGGGCCCGCTCGATGTTGCCGAACCCCTCACGCCGGAACACCCCATAGGGCTGCTTCCGACCTTCCATTTCAATCCATGCGGTTTCAATGGTCCCATCGGTCTTGTTGAGCCCGGTGATGGAGTAACCCTTCGTCGATTCCACCGCTGCCTCCCAGACGGTATCGTAGGAGCAGACGAAGTAGGAATTTTGTCCGCCGGTGAGGCCGGCACAGGCAGTCAACGCCAACAGCGGCACAACGAGCAGAAGGCCCATAGGTCGTGTTCCGTACATCAAGTCATCCTCTTGCGGGGAGGCTTTCTCGAGAGAAAGCCTCCCCGCCAACTCCCTAGAAATAGGTGGCTGCCGATATCACGAAGGCACTATCGTGAATCCGTTGTTCCGTATTGGGATTAAATGCCATCGGCTGATATTGATAGCTCATCTTGAAGACTGTGTCCTGGATGGGTCGATAGTTCAAACCGAAGGAAAACTGCTGCAGATTACCCCAGCCCCCTGTGCCATTGAAGTTATCCAGATCGGTGTTCACCCTGTCGTACCGGAATACAGCTGTGAAGGTGGAACCCTCACCAAACCGCTTCGGGGAAAGTTTTGTCAAGAACGCCGGCATGAAGTGATAGTTGCCCTGGATATAAAAGCCGCTTCCGCGCTGCGGCGGGATTCCAGGGCCGCTATTGCCGGGTATCCCCGTCAGGAGTGAGCCTGGGGCAAATCCAATCGTGTTGCCGTTAATAGCTCGTGCGTTTCCCCTTGCATAGGACCAGGCTGCTTCGCCGATCAGTTCAAATGGTCCCCGCTGAAGCGTCCAGTCGAGGGCGAAAATACTGAGAGGGTTGTAACTTGAGTTGGGTGCTCCATTGCCATAATAACCAGACCCCGCCACTTCGACTCCGAGCATAGGACTGAACGCCATGCGTCCGACAACTGCCTTACCGTTGTTGAGATCCAGTCCATCGTCAGCCGGGCACTTCCGCTGCCGTGCCCCTCGTGTGCCACTTGCCTCGTTGATTCTAGGAGTTCCGTCGTTGTCGTATGAGCATGGTCCCGTCGTGAAATAGAACTCGTAGTCCAGCTTGCCGGTTCTTCCTGGATAAAAGGTTCCGTAGAATCCCGCTCCGGTTTCAGACATGGTGCTAGGAATAACCAGCCGACTGACCAAGGGACGATCGGTGAGGTCATTGAGCGGGGAATCATGCAGCAGGTTAAACTTGCCGATCGGAAGCAGCAAAATTCCGGCGCGAACGTTGATAGGTTCCGCGACGAGGTAATCGATAGTGGCAAATTCTATCCCGACTTCTATTCCTTGCGTGGAATCCTCACGAATGCCGTGCTCAAACTCAATTTCAGACGCGAACTTCACGTGCTCTGTGATGTCCGCATAGATAAAGGGGACGAACCTCTGCTGATCGAAACTGTTCGTTGTGCCGCCATAGCCGTTCTCGATGCTTGCTTGGCGTTGGGCGCGGAATTGAATATCCGCGTAGCCGCCCACAATCGCCTTCGGTGACGACACGAAGGGCTTGGCATACACCAACCGGCCAGACCCGGTTGACCCGAAGGAAAGAGGCGCTTGCTGCTCCCTCCGGCGCTCCTTCGCGACCTCCGGCAGAGAGCCGATCCCTGGCTGGGTCTCTTCACCCGGGGGACCCTCCTTCTGTTCGCCAAGTCCCTCGTGGCGGTCGCGTTCTTGCAGGCGTTTTTCCACTGCTTCATCGACCATCTTCTTGATCTCCTCCGGGGTCATCTCTGCAGCCCACACTGGCATGACTGTCAGGCCGGCGATGACGAGAGCCCCGAGGATTGACCGCATTTTCATCGGTATCCTCCCTTGTGAGTAAGGTTGTGGTCTGACTCGGGACTCGATGGTCTCTGGCCTTTAAGCAAACAAAAGAGATGTAGTCGTGTAATGGAAGTGCGGTCGCTGCGCCTCCTTTCGCACAATGAATCATCATGTTCCGGTCCCCCAGCCTTCAATCGAGGAAAAGGGAATCACGACGATGCGCTTGCAGCGTTTGCACTTCAGCTCCAGCCCTTGCTCGCACACCTTGGCGATCAATTGTCCGCATTCACAGCGAGTTTCCTGGCCCTTGGCCCGATGGCGCTCGGGCACGTGCGTCATAATCATTGTGATAGTTGATCGGCTTTGGAATTGAGAACAGTTATTAATATCGCCGGCGAATCTATACCTACTCAGTGTTTGGTGTCAAGGGGAGGGCCATCGATCACATGAACGCCGAATGAGCGGAGAGCGCTGCTCTGCGGATAGCGTATAATGACGGCATGTCGGTGGGATGGAATTCATTGCTCAGAGGACTTGCAACGACGACGTTGCTCCTCCCGGGTTGTGCCTCGTATCTACCGGCCATTCCCGATCCCGAACTTGTTCACGGGACGGTGGTTGTTGGTCGAGCATCAGTGGTCATTACAGGAGAACGCGCTCGTTTGTACATGCCTGAAATCCGTTTCTTCGAGATTCAGAACCGCCGGACGCACGAACGGTTTATCGTGGAGATGAATTCGGCAAACGAGCGATTTGTCCTGCCGCTTCACCCAGGAGAGTATGAGTTGGACCGTGTTCAGATCAGCGAAGGACCGTTCCTGTCGATGGCTCAGTTGACTGTGACCTTTCTCGTGAAGAATGACCTCATCACCTACGTCGGGTTTTGGCGGTTTGGAGCGGATTCCCCCAAATATGGGCGCATGCTCAGCCTGTCAATGGAAGATGTAGAGGATGACCGCACCCGTGCGGCCGAATTCTTGATGCAGACCTACCCATCGTTGGACACACAAACAGTCGTGAGTGTCCTGCCAAATCCTCCCAGTTTTCAGGCGCGTCTGTTCGAAGTCATGCCGTACCCGCGCTATCCCACCTATTTTCGCCGGCAGTGGTGGTAAGGACATTCTGCCGCTATGAGGTTGCCAGGCGGAGATGATCTCAGAAAAGCGATGGTCAGCCTTGTACTTACCGGTTTGGTCGGCTGCGTGGAGGTGTCACCCGTTCCCGAGTCTGTCGTTGTCAAGCGGACGCAGATGCACATGGGGACGCTGGTTTCGATTACCGCAGTGGCGTCCGATAAGAAGGTGGCGCAAGGGGCGATTCAGGCTGGGTTCGATGAAATCAAACGTCTCGAACGGTTGTTGAGTACCTGGAGTTCCGCAAGCGAACTATCCCACGTCAATGATGCAGCTGGTCGTCATCCTGTCGAAGTCAGCCGGGAGACCTTCGACATCGTGGCGCGATCCATCGAGATAGCTCGCCTGACGCAAGGGGGGTTCAATATCGCCGTCGGTCCTGCCGTCGACTTGTGGAGTGTTACCGAGCGACAGTACATTCCGAGCGATGCCGAGTTGGATCAGCTCAAGGCTCTGGTCGATTGGACGAACATTCAGCTCGATCGGGATGCCCGGACGATCTTCCTACCTTGCGGGGGAATGCGGATCGATGTGGGCGGAATTGGAAAGGGCTATGCCGCAGACCATGCGGTCGATGAAATGAAACAGGCCGGCGCACAGGGAGGAGTTGTTGCCTTGTCTGGCGATATCAAAACGTTCGGCGCGCTCCCAGACGCAGGAGGATTCCCGGTAGGTATCAATCATCCTCGTGAAGAAGGGGCGCTGATTGCCGTTATCGACCTGAAGGATGAGGCCATTTCAACGGCCGGAGATTACGAACGGTTCTTTGAACGGGACGGTGTTCGCTACCATCATATCCTGGACCCCCAAACCTTGCAGCCGGCACGTGATTGTCAGAGCGTCACAGTCATCGCCAAGGATGGTACGATGGCTGATGGTTTGGACACAGGGATTTTTGTGTTGGGGCCTGAGCGCGGGATGGCCTTGGTGGAACGCTTGCCGCATGTTGAGGCGATCATCATCGACCATGAAGGAAAGATGACCGTTTCATCCGGGCTCCGTGATCGGCTGCGTGCGCCATAGCGGGTTGCAACTTCCTCTGGTAGCGTGTGAACGCGGAGACGAGATATGCCGCAATGATGGCGACCCTACGACGCTCGCGATACTTGCTGCGGATCGGATCAGGACGGTTCCGCAGTAGCCTCGAATCGTTTATCACAGCCGAACGACCTCCAAGCTGACCTGCTGAAAGCCTAGGCCACGAATCTCATCGACCAGCGCGACGAATTTTTCGAGCAATGTGACCTTGTCCGCTCGCACGACCACGGCCGATTCGCGAGCTCTGGCGGCCAAGACCGATGGGAGGCCCCCGGATGGAACCGGAGCATCATTTAGAAACAAGTTTCCATCCGCAGTCAATGAAATCACGATGGGAACATCCTTGTGGTCGCTGACCTCTTTGGCCTTAGCCAAGTTGACGGGAATCTGTCCCGTGCTGATGAAGGTGGCGGTGGTCAGCACGATGACGAGAAGGACCAACATGACATCCACGAGCGGGATGACGTTGATTTGATCAATGTTCCGTTCCATGTTGCACTCCATACTCAGTCAGAAGTTCGGTGACGCGACGCCGAAGCACATTGTTCATCACGACGCAGGGAATGGCGACTAATAGACCGATGGCAGTCGCCTTCAATGCCAGACTCAAGCCGATCATGATGGTGTTGACCGCCATCGTTCCCGACGTTCCCATCGTGTGGAACGTCAACATGATTCCCAGGACAGTTCCGAGCAGGCCGATATACGGAGCATTGGCGGCCACTGTGCCGATAATCACGAGGCGCTTGGTCAACGTGATTTCCAGCAGCCGGGCATTTGAAAACTGTGAGAAATTGACCCGTCGGTAGAAGAGCCAGCGTTCGACGGCAACCGCGACAGACCAGAGGCTCAGGGCCAGCAAGAGCCCGATGATCCCATAATCAATGGTATTCTTCAGCGCATCCATCATAACTCCTTACTAATGTGAAAATATGGTTCGATCCGGTAGGCTGGGAGCCAGCACATCGTTTTATTCATGGCAGACCGGAAGGGAAACTGTCAATCCACAACACGGATCGCTTCGATCCGGTTTCTACGAACGAGAAGACTGTTCGGCAGGAAACACCACAGTGTGCGTGGCAGAGACGCGGAGTTCCACGGCGGTCCCTTCCTCGTAGAGGCTGGTTGAGCTTTCGCTGCTGTGGACCATCTGTCCGGAGGGCAGACGGATCGTATAGAGGTTCTCCGAACCTCGGAACAGGCGAGCCGCAATACGCGGCTTCGCCGATTTGTTGGGCACCAGCTGGATGTCGTCGGGGCGAATCATCACGACGACTTCGCTTTCCTCGGGGCGATTGAGGGTATTGGGGAACTCTCCGAGTTCAGTATGGACCAGGCCCTCGCGGACCTGTCCGGTGATAAAGTCGGCTTGGTCCACAAAATCGGCCACGAACCTTGTAGCCGGAAGATGGTAAATGAGCTCCGGCGAATCCAACTGTTCGAGCATTCCCTGATTGAGTACGGCGATGCGGTCGGCCATGGCAAAGGCTTCGTGGTGATCGTGCGTCACGAGAATCGTCGTGGTTTTCATCCGATGCAACAGGGCATGGAGCTCTTGCCGCATGCGGCCGGCCATATCGGGATCCAGGTTGCTGAACGGCTCATCCAGGAGGAGCAAGACGGGATGCTGCACGAGAGCGCGTGAAAGGGCCACTCGTTGCTGTTGTCCTCCCGATAACTCATGCGGGTAACGTCGGTCGAGTCCTTCGAGGCCGGTCAGCCGCAGCATGTCTTGGACACGACATCTCCGCTCCGCCCGCGACAGGTGGCGGAGCCCGAAGGCGATGTTGTCGGCGACGCGCAAATGTGGAAAGAGCGCGTACTCTTGAAAGACCATGCCTACTCGGCGGTCCTCCGTCGGAATCGTTTCCGAGGAGGATGAGACTAACCGGCCTGACAAAAAAATCTGTCCGACCTGCACCGGTTCGAGACCCGCGATCGCCCGCAAAATGGTCGTCTTGCCGCAGCCTGATGGACCGAGCAGACAGAGAATTTCACCTTCCTGCGCGGAAAATGAAATATCGTGGATCGCAGGCCTGCTTGGATCATAGGCACAGGACACGGCACGAAGCTCCAAGATGGAAGAGGCCGGCTGGTAGAGATTCACTTGGCCGTCGAGCTGTTCGGCATCCACCTGTGCGATGTGCGATGGTTCGTTCATGGTAGTTCTACGCTGCCCGCCAATCACGGGAGAGCAATAAGACCAGCGCCGGTAAGCCGACGAGCACGATCAATAACGCGGATGGAGCCGCCAGCTGATAGTACTCTTCGCTTGCCTCCAGCCAGACACGAATTGCCAGGGTGTCGAATCCCACCGGTCGCAGCAGCAACGTTGCCGGGAGTTCTTTCATCGTCTGCAAAAAGATCAAGACCCACGCCACGATGACTCCGTTGCGGATGAGGGGTAACGTCACGCGACGCCAGGTTTCTCGGACGGTAAGCCCCAGGGTGCGGGCGACTTCCTCCAAATTAGGCGTGATTTGTTGAATCGATGGTTCGAGCGACTGGAGGCCGACTGGGAGAAAATGTAGGACATAGGCGACGATCAATACGATCACTGTACCATACAAGAACGGGAGGACTTTGAGAAAGAGGACCAACACCGCGAGCGCAGCGACTGGTCCTGGTAGGACGTACCCGGCGTAAGCAGCCTGCAAACAGCCGACATTGAGCCAGGTCGGTTTGCGGCTAGCCAGGTAGGCAAGGGGTAGTCCGACGAACACTCCTGCCGTGGCTGCCAGGGTCGACAGCAAGGCGCTGTTCCACACAAACCCGAAGAAGCGGGCGTCGAGGATTGCCTGGGCTTCCGGGGACAGGCTCCATATCACCAGTAGATAGGCCGGGATTCCAAAGGCCAAGCCGATGACGGTGGCCAAGCATGCCGTCAGAGCGGCAGCGTGCAACCATCGGCACCGGATTCGTTGCGGTGTCCGAAAGCGTCCGGAGGTCTGGTAAAACCGGCTCTTTCGACGAAACCATCGTTCGGTCAATAAGAACAGGAGCGCCAGGATGACCAATAAGATGCTTAGGATGCTCGCTGCCTGATTGTCGGACCGGCCGGTCATTTGCTGAAACACGGCGTAGGTCAGTGTTTGGTAGCGCAGTAGGGAGACGGCACCGAAATCTGAGACGACGTACAGGATGACCAGGGCGAGACCGGCGACGATGGACGGGCGTAGCAATGGGAGGGTGACGAACAGCGTTCTGTGAAGTGGTGAGGCGCCACAGGTACGGGCCACTTCCTCAAACGACACGTTAAAACTCAGCAGCGCACTACGTGTGAGCAGATAGACGAAAGGAAACGTGTCGAGCGCCATTACGATGGTGACGCCCCAAAAACTTTGCGGTGAGATGATTCTGGCCTGAGGTCCTGCGAGCATCTGCCAGAGCTGTTCGACTGGGCCGCCGAATCCCAAGAGATAGTTGTAGATATAGGCCAAGACGTACGTCGGCATGGCCAGCGGCAACACGAGACCAACTTCCCACAGGCGGCGGCCAGGGAATTCGAATCGCGTGACCATCCAGGCGGTTGATACGCCGAGCACGAAGGTGAGCAAGGCCACGGCACCGGCCAGTGAAACCGTATTCAACAGCAGCTCAGGGACACGGGTGGTCCAGAGACGATGCCAAATCGCAACATCGGCCGACAAGGCAAGGACAGTGACATAGCCCAATGGCAGGAGGATCAGTGTCGCGCCGGCGAGGACTGCGAGTTGTAGAGGAGAGACAGATGGTCGGTGTATGGCAATCACTGGGAGCTTGGGGAGTTACCGCATCCCCACCTGCTCGATGAGAAGCAATGTGGGTTCCCGCAGTTCGGCCAGCTTGCTCAAAGGCACCAGGGCCGCTCGAAAGCTCTTGCGTTCGATCAGAGCTGGGTCGGCCTTGACCTCAGGATGGAGTGGGTACTCCTTGTCGAGGTCGGCGAACAGCTTCTGACCGGCTTGTGCCACGAGAAACTCCACGAGCAATTTGGCGTTCTCCAAGCGGGGAGTGTGTTTTAGAATGCCGATGCCCGCCACATTCATGATGGCGCCCATGCCTCCTTCCTGTTGATCGGGCATCAATACCGCCAGCGGAGCAGTGGGTTGTGTCGCGAGATGTCGGTACACGTAATAGTGATTGACGATACCCATGGCGACCTGACCCTTCGCGACGGCCTCGACGATCTGCGAGCTCTTTTGATAAACCCTGGTGCCGGCATTGTCCCGAAGGCCTTCAAGAAATTTCCTGGTTTGATCGTCACCGACGCTCGCGCGGATGACCGACACACCCGCTTGCAAATATTCGCTGCCGGCGTTCGGAATGGCGATCTTGTCCTTCCATTTCGGGTTGGCCAAGTCCAGCAACGACGTGATCTGATCGGGTTTCACCATCGTCGTGTTGTACACAACGATCCAAAACCGTCCTGACAAACCGACCCAACTGCTGTCCGATGCGCGAAACTGGGGAGGGATGGCCCGTTCGACCTCCCGCATGTTCAATGGGCGAAGGAGTCCCGCAGCGCGAGCCATTTCCAGACTGCCGGCATCGTTGGTAATAAAGACATCGGCAGGGCTGCGCTTCCCTTCTGCCTTCATTCGATTCACCAACTCCATGGTGCCGGAGGAGAGCAACTCTATTTGAATACCGGTCTTCGCGGTAAACTCATCGAGTACCGGTTTGATCAGCCGTTCAGCTCGACCGGAATAGACGGTCAATTTCTCGGCAGCCGATGCGAAGGGCGGCATGATCAACCAAAAGAGCGCGAGGATGCAGGCAACTGAAACACCGAGGAGCTTGAGTTGAGAGGCAATAGCCGTGGCGCGAGGTGAACGTCGGTAAAATAAACGCATGACCAACCCTTCTGTCTAGGTGGAGGGGAGTTGAAACCGGCAAGCCGCCTTAAAAAAACGAATACCAGAAACGGCAACAGGGGTCAATGACGGCAGCGAGAGCAGAGTCCGTAGAGCTCGAGGCGGTGAGTTTGGATGGTAAAACCGTTCCGCGATGCCACTTCTTCCTGAAGCCGCTCAATGTCGCAGTTCTCGAACTCCACTATTTTCCCACAGCCTGTGCAAATAAGATGGTCATGATGGCCCTTATGCGACACATTGTCGAACTGGGTTTGCGTACCGAAGTGCCTGGCCTGGGCCAGGCCTGCGTCGCAGAAGAGATTGAGTGTACGGTAGATGGTCGCGAGGCCCAGGTGAGGATCTTTGCGCGCCAGCTGATGGTACATCGCTTCGGCCGTGATGTGTTCCTGCTTCAGAAAGGCATCGAGGATCAATTCACGCTGCCGCGTAAATTTGAGCTGGTGCTTCCCAAGATGCTCCTTCAGGACCTCCATTTCTTTGACATGTTTCGCCATCATGATCAGACCGAGCCTCCTAGACGGAGAATTAAAGACGAAACTGAGCAGCCGGTCAAGAGTGTCTTTGTCGGATGGATAGCCATCGCCAATTCCCTTTGACGGCTGCTTCCCCGGCTGTCTATAGTGAAGCCCCACGGATTTACGGCCGTGATTCCTGATGGTACTTTGGCGACACCTCGCCGAAGCCTGTTCCCCTTCGCCAAGGCTTCGGCGGACACTCGCTGCGCTTAGCTAACAGCCGTGGTTCCTGCTCAGGCGGGTGAAGCGCTCACGCACATCGCAAGGAGACCTTGAGAACACCCAGCCAAATCACGGTTGATCGTGCGCTGCTTCTCTATGTTCTGCAGCTCGCAGAGCCCTACGATGGGATGAGCGATGTGAAGTTGCAGCAGCTCTGTTTTCTGTGCGAACTCCAAACCTTTGCCAAGGGCTTGAAAGCCTTCCATTTCGAATTCTTTCGCTTCGCATACGGAGCCTTCAGCAAAGATCTCGATAACGACCTGACCTCCCTCCGTCGGAAAGGGCGGATCGAGAATTTCACGGTATCGGATCAGGTGAAGGAGGAGGCGATACCGTTACTCCTGAACGCAATCGAAGGGGTGGAGGCCAACGAGAAGGCCAAAGACATTGTCGATGCCGTCGTCGCAGCCTATGGACATCAAGACAGCGGTACCATCACGAATTCCGTCGAATCGGTTCAGCTGAGCACACCCCAGGACCCTGAGCTCAAGATTCCCATTCGAGATATTGTGTTCCACACCACGCTGCTCGTCCCGCACCGGATCGAGGTGCAGGCTGAAGTTGCATTGTCTCCGGCCATCCTCGGAAAGCTCAACGCCGCCATGGGCTATGACAGCCGACCAGTCATAGATGCTCAGAGTTGGTAGAGCTCGCCGTATTTCTTTTCAACATAGTTGAGAAAAGGCTCGGGACTTATGGTCGAACCGGTCACACGTTGCGCGAGGTGGGCTGGCGTGAACATGCGGCCCCAGCGGTGAATTTTCTGTTCCAGCCACCGGCGCAAGATCAGTAACCGACCGGCTGCAATCTCATCCTCCAAATGTGAAATCTCTAGCTTGGCCTGCTCGAAGAATTGCACGGAATAGAGGTTGCCCAAGGTGTACGTGGGGAAATACCCGAAGGCGCCGAACGACCAGTGCACGTCCTGCAGCACCCCTTCCGCGTCGGAAGTCGGAACGATGCCCAAATAGTCCTTCATCTTCTGATTCCAGATCGCCGGCAAGTCGTCGGGCTGAGTCTTGTTTTCCACGAGCGCTTGCTCGATCTCGAACCGCAGCATGATATGGAGATTGTAGGTCAGCTCGTCGGCTTCCACACGGATCAACGACGGCTTCACGCGATTGATGGCGGCATAGAACCGGTCTATATCTACGCCGCCCAGTTGATGGTGAAACGTCTGCTGTAAAATCGGGTAGAAAAAGCGCCAAAAGGCTCGCGAACGTCCGACGCAATTTTCCCAGAGGCGAGACTGGCTTTCATGGATGCCCAGGGAGACCGAATCGCCCAATGGCGTGCCGAAATACCGTTGATCCAGGCCTTGGTCATACAGCCCATGCCCTCCTTCATGGATGCAGCTGAAGAGGCAGGATTGTAATTCATGTTCGTGGACGCGGGTCGTCACGCGCACGTCGGTCGGGTGAAACGAGGTTGTGAAGGGATGGGCCGAGAGATCCAGTCTGCCGCGCTCGAAGTCATAGCCCATCGCGATCAAGACCAATCGGCCGAACTCCAGCTGTCGAGTTTGGTCATAAGAATGGCGCAATACTTCGTCATCGATGTGAACGGGGCTCTGAGTGATTCGCTTCAGCAAGGGCACGAGACGCGCTTTGACTGCGGCAAACACCGGCTGGAGGCCGGCTATGGTCGCGCCTGGTTCATAGACATCCAACAGGGCGTTGTAGGGCGAATCCTGATATCCGAGATACTCGGCTTCCTCCCGCTTGAGCTGCAGCACCGTCCGGAGGTTCGGTAGAAACATCGCGAATCTATTTTGGTCTTTTGCCTCCGCCCACACTTGCTGGGCCAGCGAACATTCGCGGCTCAGCTTCACGACGAAATCGGATGGTAGCTTCTTCGCGCGGCTGAAATCCCGCCACACTTCGCGCAAGAGCGAGCGTGACGGCTCATCCCACGTCTCACCAGATTGGTCGGCTGTCTGGCCGGTAGCAGGATCGACCCATTGAGCCAAGAGCTGCTGAACGTCCGGCGAGACCAATTTCTGATGGGCCAGGCCCTGAAGCACGGCGATCTGTTCAGCTCGCGCTTCCCCCCCGCCGACCGGCATATAAGTTTCTTGATCCCAAGACAAGACCGAGGCGGCGCTATTGATGCGTTGAATTTCAAGCAGTCTGGTCGTAAGGGGTTCCAACGTCGCGAGCGTCTTCAATCCGGTCTCCTTCCCACTATGTTAAGATCCGCTCATGATTCGGCTGTTGTGCGCAGTGTACGCAACCACATCGGTCTTTTCAAATTGCTGAAGGGAATACGATGAAACAATTGATTCCGTCCGACATCGAAACGTACGCCGAAGCCCATTCCATCCCGGAGTCCTCGGTCTGTCGTGCGCTGCGTGAAGAGACCCATCGGACCATGGAGCACTCCCAGATGCTGGTCGGTCCTTTGGAAGGGGCCTTCCTCAAAATGATGACGCAGTTGGTGGGCGCGAAGCGCGTGCTCGAGATCGGGATGTTTACCGGCTACAGCGCGTTGTGCTTTGCTGAAGCCCTGCCGGAAGATGGGACTGTGATCACCTGCGAAATCGATGAGAAGTCGGCGACGCTGGCGAGGCGCTTTATCGCGCAATCGCCTTTTGGAGGCAAGATCAGCATCCGAATGGGACCGGCTCTTGATACCATGAAAACACTGAACGGCCCCTTTGACCTGATCTTCATCGATGCCGATAAAACTAATTATCTCAATTATTACCGACGGTCGCTCGACCTGCTTGCCCCAAAGGGCGTGATCTTGATCGACAACGTGCTCTGGAGCGGCGAAGTCTTGAAACAGCCGCCGCATGACGAATCCACCGCCGCCATTCAGGAACTCAATCGGACCGTAGCAGCTGATCTCCGCGTCACCGCCGTCCTGGTCACGATTCGCGATGGGATTTTTGTGATAAGAAGGGCAGAAAGTTCCAAATCGCGGTGACGAGAGCGCTACGCAGATCAACCTCGGGGCAAGATGTTAAAACCTTCTCGACGCCCAGCCTCTCGCAGTCGTTGGTCGAGGCACACAAACTCTCGTTGAGATGGATTGCCTTGACACCATACCAGGGCCGCCGCTAATTGCAGGGAATCGGCGGCTCGTAAGGGATGCAGTCGCAAGACGCGAGCGGCCTGCTCCCGCACAGCTTCACCCGGTTCTACCTCTGTCCAAGCGGCCACCAAGGCTCGTAGGATAACTTGTGCCTGCTTATCTTCTTCGATACCAAGAGCCTCCTCTCGTCTCAGTCTTGCGAGAGCCGACAGGCACTCAATCGGCGAGGCCCACCACGCGACGATGGATTGGTCTGTCTGAAGCAGTTTTCTGAGAGAGGGACTTTCGCGTTCCTGAAGACACAGCGGGAGCAGAGCGGAAGCGTCCCAAAACTTCATCGCCCCTCTGACCGATCCGTCAGGAGTGCTTTGAGCCCTCGACCCTGTCGATCTTTGGGCCGGGGCAGTTTCCAGAAGCCGGCCGGTAATTTGCCGGTTCCCAAGCGAACCAGCCCGGCACGAGCGAGATCGCGCAGGGTGTCACTCTCATGACTGTCTTTCGACAGGGGCACGAGCTTCGCGATAGGCTTCCCTCGCTCGACCACCAGTACCTCGTCACCGGCTTTGACCTTGGCAAGACAGGCACTCAGGGTGGCTTTCAGCGTCGAAACTGCCGCACGTTTCATGACGACTCCTTAGTGCATGTGCATGTGACCAATATAGTCCATTCAGGTGATTCCGTGCAAGGAAAGGCAGGGTTGAGCTAATCGTTCGGGCCAGCGTGTTCAGGCTGTTCTCAAAGGGCCGAGTCGAGAACGCGACGACAAGAAAGGCAGGCTTGAGTGTCTCATGCCTCCCGAGTCGATCAAGCCCTGGTTCCCTAACCCTTCCTACTTATGGTATCTGTACAGGTCTCTACGGTATCTACTTTGATACGTCGTTATGGCGATACACATTCATCGCCGGTGCCGTCACACCATAAAGAGCGGTTCCTTGCACTGTGTGTTCACGAGTTTTCATAACACTCGTGAACGTCTCGTGAAATTGCGTTTGTAGACGAGAAACAAGGCAGTGGGATGCGTTTGAAGGGGTTGGCATGGTGGGCATGTTGCGAACTTTTAATTCCTGTGACACTCCGCTCGCCCTGAGCTGGTCGAAGGGCGGTCGGACACGTGTCGTTCAGTTCATGATTCGACGTGCTCACCATGACCGGACTTGTAGGACCGAGCACAGAGTATGAGCAGGATACTGATCTCCTATCGCCGCGAGGATAGTGCCGATGTCACGGGGCGGATCTACGACCGGCTCGTCCAACAGTTCGGCGCAGGGTCAATCTTCAAGGATGTCGATTCCATTCCATTCGGGGTCGATTTTCGGAAGTATTTGGATGAGCAGGTCGCCAAGTGCGATGTCTTCCTCGCGGTGATTGGGCGGGATTGGGTGAAAAAACGGGGCAGTAAGGGCAAGTCCAGACTCGATGACCCGGGAGATTTCGTCCGCATTGAGGTCGAGTCGGCGCTCAAGCGCCAGATTCCTGTGATTCCAGTACTGGTCAGTAGGGCTGCCATCCCACCCGCTGATCGGCTCCCGGAGAGCATTCGAGATTTGTCCTACCGTCACGGCATCGAGGTACGTCCTGATCCCGATTTTCACCGGGACATGGATCGATTGATCGAGTATCTCAAGCAACAGGTTCGTGCCCAAAGCGAACCTCAGCCGAAACCGGATGAGCAATCTAAACATGATTTCAAAGAGAGGAAGCTAGGCCACTCTGCCGCGCCAGTGGAGATGGTGATCGTGCCGAAAGGGCCATTCTTGTACGGTGAACAGAAAACTCGTGAATCGATCGACTATGACTATTGGATAGACAAGTATCCCGTAACCAACCAGCAGTATGGAGCATTCATCACGGCTCGCGGCTATGAAAATCAGCACTACTGGTCATCTGAAGGGTGGGAGTGGAAAACCAAGAATAACATCACAGATCCTCGATATTGGAATGACGTGAAATGGAACAAAGCAGATCATCCTGTGGTGGGTGTGACTTACTATGAGGCAGAAGCCTTTGCCAAGTGGACTGGCAAGCGGCTCCCGACCGAGCAGGAATGGGAAAAGGCTGCACGGGGCAAAGATGGATGGGAGTACCCCTGGGGGGACCAGTTCAACAAGGAGAAATGCAACAGCGTGAAGACAGGTCTTAGCCTCACGACGCCGGTGACTCAGTATCCCAAGGGAGTCAGTCCCCATGGGTGCTGTGACATGGCAGGGAATGTTTGGGAATGGTGTACGAGTTGGTACGAACAAGCAGCCGGCCGGCGCGTGGTCCGCGGTGGTTCCTGGGGTAACAAACCGGAGTTCTTGCGTGCATCGCTCCGGTACGGGAGCAGCGTCGGCGGCCGGGACTCCGGCATCGGCTTCCGCCTTGCCCAGGACATTCCATAACCCTTTGCCCTTTGTTCTTTGACCCTTTGCTCCGACTCTGAATTTTTCCTGCGAGGTGACCATGCTGAAGAAACCGAAAGCTCCTGAGCAGATGCGGTCGGAAATGGGCAGGCTCATTGAGGCGTTGGAGCTGCCGGAGCTGAACAAGCAGTTCCTGCGCGCGCGGTGGTTGGAGCAGGTCATTTGGATGGACGAGAAGGCGTGGGAGTCTGTGTGGTGGTATCACGTGCTGCGACCGATGACGCCAGCGTAACCCTCGCTTAGCAGGCTGCGGAAAAATTTGATCTGTGTGCTTCGACAGGCTTGTATGGTGTTTTACCGTTCATTCTTGAGAAGCTACGAGGAGCTGGGGTGGAGGGACATCGACTAGCATCTGCCGCACAGCGGACAGACTGTCTGAGAACTCTCCCACCCACACCACAAACGTCGATGAAGAATCTCGCGGCAGGACCCCTGACCGCCGATTTGTCTGCAAGCTCACGTTGGTGTGTGCCACCCCAGCGTCATTCATTTCTGCTTTCAAGGAGGCGACGATGATGCAACCCGTTCTGAATGTCGGCGTGGATGTGGCCAAAGACGCCGTTGTGGTCGCATGTGCCGAGCACAGTTTTCCGGTCCAGCGTATTCCCAATCAGCGGGCCCCCTTGCGGACATGGCTGAAATCTCTCCCAGCCGGCAGCCGCATCGGCTTGGAATCCACCAGCACCTATCATGAATTGCTGGCGGCCCTGGCGCAGGCCCACGGGTATACCGTCTTCCTGCTGAACCCGTTGGATACTCGGCACTACGCCAAGGCCATGGGCAACCGGGCCAAAACCGACCGGGTGGATGCGGAATTGATTGCCCGACTCATCGCGCAAGAGCACACGCCCTTGCGTGCCTAGACGCCTCCCACGGCGAATCAACGCAAGCTGGATCAGCTGATTCGACGGCGTGCCACGATTGTCCGTCTCCAAGGCACGCTCAAGCTGACGATGCGCAATCTGGGCGGCTTTGCCGCCGAACTCAAGGCCGTGATGAGCAAATTGGAGGCGTTGATTGCCAAGATTGATACGGCCATGGCTGCGATTGCGGCTGGTTCGCCCCAACACCAGGAGGCCCAACATCGGTTGCAAACCATTGTGGGCGTCGGTCCCCTGGTAGGCCTCAGCTTGACCAATACGTTGGAGCGCGTACCGTTTCGCAAGGCGGATGCCTTCGTCGCTTTCACCGGGTTGGATCCGCGGGCGAATGACTCGGGACAGAAAGCCGGTCGCCGCCGCTTGTCCAAACGCGGCCCGGCCGAGTTGCGCCGCTTGCTGTTTAACGCTGCGATGTCGGCCGTCAAAACTACCGTCTGGAAACCGATCTACGAATCGTACCGCACGCAAGGCTGGAGTACGACCGCCTCGTTGGTGATCATCGCTCGCAAAATCGCCCGGACCGCGTGGTCTATTCATCATTACCGGACAACATTTAATCCAGAGCGAATAACAAAATGCTTGACATGAACCATAGAATCTCAGCACGAACGGAAAACCTCAGCATATTCAACGACCACTCCGTTCGTCCTGAGGCTCTCGAAGGATGAACGGAGGGTTTTTCCGCAGCCTGTTAGACCTACACAACGTTCGCTCGAACCACCTGCCTCGAACGGCGTGATCCTGATCGACAACGTGCTCTGGAGCGGCGAAGTCTTGAAACAGCCACCGCCTGATGAATCCACCGCCGCCATTCAGGAACTCAATCAGACCGTAGCAGCTGATCCCCGCGTCACCGCCGTCCTGGTCACGATCCGTGACGGGATTTTGCTGGTGAGAAAAACGTAGAATTCTGCCTCACTTCGGCCACCCTTGGCTTTCCCTGCTTTTCCAATCTTCCTCTCGTGCTTTCCGCCAGCGCTCTTTCCGGGCTGCATAGCTTGACGAGCCCCTAGCTTATGGTGTCCAATGCCCTATGCCGAATGGCAGATTGGTTCTCCATACCAAGTACATTGACGAGGTTGGAGTCATCACCGAAATGAAGGTCTATCAGGTCCCAAGAACGGTGAACACGCCACGAGGTTACAAGTATTCTCTGGTGTATGTCTTCAATGGTCAGCGACTGGTTGGCTACGACAATCATGAACGGAAAGGAGATCACCGGCACCATCGGGATGAGACGGTCCCATATGTATTTACGTCTATCGAGACGTTGGTGAAAGATTTTCTCGCGGACGCGGCGGCCATGAGATAAGGAGCTACGGAAATGAAGGTCAAAAGGCTCAAAGTCGGAGTACGCTCCCTTGAAGAGGGGCTGTCGGAATTCAAAGAGACACTCAAGGCCATTAAAGCCGGACGGAGGGTCACGAAGCGAACCGGTGTGTATTTTATCAGCGTAGAAGCCATGCGTCAGGTACTCACGGAGCCTCGATTAGCCCTTCTCCATGCAATCCGTACACGGCGACCACAATCGCTCGCAGAACTCGCCAAACTGGTACATCGGGATTTCAAGAACGTACGTGCCGATGTCAACGTGCTGAGGGAGCTTGGGCTCGTGGAAGCCAAATCGGGACCTCGGCTGCGAGATGCGGTCATCCTATCGGTCCCCTATCAGCGCATTCAATTCGAGATCGCCGTCTAGCCGTCAACCACATGAGCACTGGTACGATTCGGGATGGGATTTCGGTGATGAGAAGAGTTCAAAAGTAAGTTTTCTCTGCGGTTGGTACCACGTTGACCCCCCATCTCATTAAGTATAGGTTTGCGTCGAGCGAACGCGGGAAAACATCTGGATTCTTGAGTGCCAAGCAGTTGAAGGGGAAAGGCACTTCACGAAGTCCAATGTCTTTTGTGATGGCTGGATCATGAGCAAGATCCTGATTTCCTATCGCCGCGAGGATAGCGCCGACGTCACTGGGAGGATCGACGACAAGGGCCATGAGAGACGATCAACCTTTCTGTTGGAGTGAACGACTCGATGGAGGAGCCTATGAATAATCTAAGCAAGACGACAGACCATGAGTCCATGCGGGCCGAGATGGACAAGCTCATCGCATCCCTGGATTTGCCGGAACTGAACAAGGAGTTTATGCGGGCGCGGTGGTTGGAGCTGGTCATTTGGATGGATGGGAAGGCGCAGGAGTCCGTCTGGTGGTATCGCAGGCTGCGTCTGGCGACGATCATCGGCGGCGTGATCGTACCGTCGCTGGTCAGCCTGAACTTCAGCAGCGAGATGCAAGGGCTGGTTCAAGCGATCACGTTCATCGTCAGCCTTGTGGTGGCGATGAGTGCGGCCGTGGAGGAGTTCTTTCGCTATGGCGAGCGGTGGCGGCACTATCGCCGGATGACCGAGTCGCTCAAGAGCGAAGGCTGGCAGTTTCTCCAGCTGAGCGGAAGCTACGCCAACCAGACCCATATTCAAGCCTATCCAGCCTTCGCGACGCGGGTTGAGGCGCTGAGCCGCGAAGAGGTTGAGTCCTACATCACACAGGTGTTCAAGGACAAAAAGGAGGCGGACGAGAAGACATCTTCCGTGACATGAGGAGCAACGAATTGACTTCGTTGTCCTGATCCTTCTCGATACCTGGTTCCGCAATTGTCTTGATGGCGTGATTCGAGTAGACTGATTCACATGGATAGTCCAGTTAGGAAAGTGTTTCTGAGTTATGCACGGGCTGATCGAGAGCATGCCCAAAAACTTGGTGACCGTTTGCGGCAAGCCGGTTTGGAGGTTTGGGATCCCGAGCAGGAACTGCTTCCCGGCTCGGATTTCGCCGCGGATCTGGAGAAAGCGTTGAATAGGGCTGAGGCGATCGTCCTGTTCGTTTCGCCTGATGCCATGGAATCCCGGTGGGTATCTCATGAAATCGAATATGCATTAGGAGCCAAACATTTACGCGGACGGCTGATTCCGGTTGTCGTCCGCCCAACCGAGCAAATGCCCTGGATTCTGAAAACCCTCCAGATGATCCGTTACGAGGAGCCCGGCAAGACCAGCCGACGCATTGTTGAATTGCTGACCCACCCCCAAGATACCCGTGAAACGAAGCGTCGCCAAGCCAACTGAAGTCTTCCTGTCACATTCCAGCAAGAATCTCGCCTTTGCGAGTCGGTTGGCGAAGACGCTCAGCGCCCATCGCGTGGGGACCTTCTTCAGCAAGAAGAATATCCAAGGCGCTCAACAATGGCATGATGAAATCGGAGCCGCGTTGAAACGATGCGACTGGTTTGTGGTCGTGCTCTCGCCGCATTCGGTCTCCTCCAAGTGGGTCAAGCATGAATTGATCTATGCTTTGCAAGCACACCGCTTCAAGGAGCGGATCGTTCCGATCCTGTACAAGACCTGCGATGCGGACAAACTCTCATGGACTCTTTCCAGCTTTCAATGGATTGACTTTCGAAAAGATTTTGATCAAGGTTGTTACGAACTCTTACGTATCTGGAACATCAAATATGGTCGTTAGCCCGGTGACTCAATGGCGCTTTGATCTTGTCCGAGAAATGCGACCATTTCTATCACTTCCTGAAATCCGAATGATCTTGATGACCATAAAGGGGAATCTTCCATGAAACCCCATGCCTTTGTCGCGATGCCGTTTGGCGTGAAAAAAGACAACCAAGGCACTGAGATTGACTTCAATCGCGTCTATTCGGAGCTGATTAAACCGGCACTGGAAGCCGCAGGGCTCGAGGTGTTCCGAGCGGACGAAGAGGAGCGAGCCGGCGACATTCGCACGGACATGTTTCAAGAGTTGCTCATCGCGGACCTGGTGGTCGCGGATCTCACGATCGACAACCCCAATGTCTGGTATGAACTCGGTGTGCGCCACGCGTTGCGTGCAAGGGGCGTCGTTTTAATCAGTGGTGGGCGAGTGACCACCGCCTTTGATCTCTATACCGATCGCAAACTCCGGTACTCCATCAAAGGTCTCGGCCCGGATCCCGCAACGTTGGAACAGGATCGGGTAGTCCTTACCAAGATGGTACAGGCGACCATGGAATCCTGGCACGGTCGCAAGGTGAGCCCGGTCTATAATCTCCTGCCGTATCTTCAAGAGCCTGATTGGAAGTCACTCCGGCTCGGCGACGCGCGGGAATTTTGGGAACGGCATAAGGACTGGGAACGACGTATCGGTTTAGCCAGAAAAGCAGGTCAGATCGGAGATGTGCTCGTGCTCGCCGACGAGGCGCCGATCGCCGCTTTTCGTGCCGAAGCTTGGCTCACTGCGGGCGAAGCGTTGCGTAAGGCCGAACGATTCACGTTTGGACTGGAACAACTGGAACGAGGCCTCGCCATCGAGCCCCACAATTTGCGAGGGCTCCGGGAGAAGGGGATCTGTTTGCAACGGCTGGCATTAGAGGGCAAGCCCGGTCATTCGCTGGATCGCGCACGGACCCATTATCGAGAAGTGCTGGACGCGTTTCCAACCGATCCCGAAACCTGGGCGCTGCTCGGACGTGTGGACAAAGATGCCTGGGTGACGGCCTGGCAGCAATCGGGAAAGACACCGCAACAGTTGCGGGATGACGCGGCCTATGAAGATGCGTTGCTGCGGGCGGCGATCGAAAGCTATGCCACCGCCTACCGCCGCTATCCAGGTCATTACTACTCCGGCATCAACGCCCAGACCCTCATGCAGCTGTATCGGTACCTCACCCAGGAGGCACGGTACGACAAAGAGATGGCGACAATGGCCGGAGCCGTGCGGTTTGCGGCTGAGATGGAAACTGATCCTAACCAAGCCTTCTGGGCCAAGGCGACGCTCGGCGATCTCGAAGTCCTGGTCGGGACCGCGGACAGTACCAAAGTTGCCTTCAAGGAGGCTCTCGCCAAGAACGACAAGGATTGGTTTGCGCTCAAATCAAGTCGTGCACAGTTGCAACTTCTCAAAGATCTAGGATTCCGGCTGGACAATGTGGAGGCCGGCATCACCGTTTTTGATCGAGCGTTACAGAAGCTCCAAAAACCGGAAGATAAGTGGCAGCCGAGACAGGTGTTCCTCTTCAGCGGGCATATGATCGACTCGCCGACCAGGCCAACTCCGCGCTTTCCCGCATCCAAGGAACCGATTGTGGTGCAGAAAATTGCCGAAGCCTTACAGAAACTCGGAGCCGGTCCCGAGGATTTGGCCCTCACCCAGGGTGCCTGTGGCGGTGATTTGTTATTCACCGAGGCCTGTCAGCAGCGAGGGGTGAGGGTGCAGTGGCTGCAACCGTTCGACGAGCCGGACTTTATCCAGAGATCCGTGGTCTGTCGGGGCGAAACCTGGCGCGATCGGTACTTGGCTGCCAAAGCAAAGCTTACAACAACCCTGATCGGCATTCGCTCAGCACCAGGCGAACTCGGTCCTCCACCGAAGGGCGTCGATCCCTATGAGCGCTGTAATCTCTGGCTACTCTATACGGCATTGTCGTATGGCATCAGCAGGGTGCAGTTCATCTGCCTCTGGGACGGCGGGGGAGGGGACGGTCCCGGCGGCACCGCCCACATGTACCGCGAAGTGAATCGCCGGACTGGTCAAGTCACCTGGATTGATAGCCGCGCTCTTTAACGCGCCGTATCCATTTCGATACAGGGCTGTATCAATTTAGATCCTCCCCCCGACCGCTTCCAGCCGGTCTAGCAGCGGTTCCACACCTTCCTCGCTGCCGTAGAAAAACCATAGTGAAAATTATCCTTAGAAAGAGTACATAGCGATGCGATCCGGCTATGTCCTTCTGCTGTTCATACTGGCAAGATGCTTGCTCAGTCCACAAATCGAAGCGCATCTCGAGTTTTGTCCCGATCTGTCTTGTATCTATTCGATCACAGAAAGGAGTGCATATGGCCAAACGAGCGGTGCTCATCGGGATCAACAAGTATCGGGTTCCTGGGTCGGATCTGAACGGCTGTGTCAATGACGTGAAGAACCTGAGTGGGGTGCTGAAGTCATACTATGGTTTTGCGGATAAAGACATCGCGACCCTTACCGATCTGAAGGCAACGAAGAAGGCGATGCAATCGGCGATCCAGAAACTGATTGCGAGCGGAAAGAAGGGCGATGTCCTGCTCCTCCATTATTCTGGGCATGGGTCGAATGTGCCGGATGACAACGGCGACGAAGCGGACCATCGGGATGAGATCTTGTGCCCGACCGATCTGGATTGGAAAGACACGCTGCGCGATGATTGGCTTCGAAAGACGTTCGATAAACTTCGATCGGGGGTGAGCCTCACGGTGATCATGGACTGTTGCCATTCCGGCAGCATCACTCGTGCTATCACGCCGCCGGATGCACCAAGAAGAGAGCGGTTCCTTCCTTGCCCACTCGACCTCATGGCAACCGAGTCCGGCAGAAAGCTGCGTGGGGTCCTTCGAAGCCAGCTGGGAAAGGCGCCACGCGGACGCCAGCGAAGGAGCGATATCGTCCATGCGGATATTCAAGAGTTGTTGATCACCGGCTGTCGGGATGCCCAAACGTCAGCCGATGCCGATATCGGAGGGACCTATAACGGGGCCTTGACCTATTACTTAGTTGAGGCGATCAAAGAAGCTGAGGGCAAATTGACCTATCGGGAGCTCCATCAGCAGACAGTCACGAAACTGAAGAAGAACGATTTCGATCAGGTTCCACAACTGGAAGGGCGGAAGACTTCATTCGATCGCCAATTTCTCAGTTAAAGGGATAAACGCCACGACGGCCTCCAGGCCGCCGCGGTCTTTACGGAACCCATAATATCGCACAGGAGTTCCCATGAGTACCAAGCTCCGGATTTTCGGCCTACCTACCTCAACGGAGAACGCTAAAACTGCGGTTCGAGGGGAGTTGCTTCCCGAGCGCGCTGATCAATCCGAGGGTCACTTGCTTGATGCTGTAGAGGTTCTTGGTGCCTTTGATGTGGGTGCAACGGCTCGCGCCGCAGGTGAGGGGCCCATCGCGATTGATGCCGAAGATGACGATCTCATCGAGTTCGTCCTCGAAGACGGCGTATCGATTTGGACATCGGTCGCAGCCTATCGAGATCGACGATATCGGTTGAAGCCAGAATTGCGAAAAACGAAGGAACTGGACATCGAATCGGTTCTTGGACCTGGCACTCCGAGCAGAGGAGTGAGGTCGGATATCGCGACAGGTGCGTTGCGAATCCTACGGCTGAAACGGGATGAGATCTGGGAGCAGGCGGAAGATCCAGCTAAATGGCCGGACTGGCTCAAACAGTACGGGTTTACCAAATTTGATGCACTCGGAAGCTGGCTCACGACGAAGCTCATCATCTGGCTGATCGAGAAACAACTTGATCCTCAAGAAGGACTCTATCGTTGGGCGAAGCCACAGTCAGAACATGCTCCCGCGCTGACATCTCCTGGCACGATCCATTCAGGTAAACCTCTTCTGCTTTTCATCCATGGAACGGCGTCCAGTACGAAAGGCAGTTTTGGAGGGCTGCACACGGACGATGCCTCCTCCGAATGGGAGGCGCTCACACAAACCTTCAAGGATGACATTTACGCCTTTGAACACCGCACCATGAGTCAGAGCCCGATCGATAATGCGTTGACTCTGGCGAACGCACTTCCGGACGGAGCGCAACTGTCTCTGGTTTCACATTCGCGCGGGGGGCAGGTTGCCGACTTACTGTGTCTTCAGGAGCTGTCGTCCGAACATATCGGTCAGTTCAGGCGGAAAGGCGGCCCATCGATCCAGGCAGACCAACATGATCGCAAGCAGTTGGCAGAGCTCGCGAAAGTTCTTCAACGGAAAAAGTTTCAAATCACTCGGCTCATCCGTGTGGCGTGCCCCACGCAAGGGACGTTGCTGGCCTCGGAGAATTTGGATCGCTTTCTCTCAGTCTTGACCAGCCTGATCGGTCTGATTCCCGGCGTCGGCCAGTCTCCGCTGCACCATGTTGCCAAGCGCATCACGCTCGAAGTGGTCAAGGGCCGCTGGAATCCATCCCAGCTTCCGGGCCTTGAGTCGATGGTTCCCCGATCCCCTCTCGTTGCGTTGCTCAATCACCCGGAGATTGCGGCTGCCGGTGACCTCGGCGTCGTGGCAGGAGACATTGAAGGTGAAAACTGGTTCAAACGGTTGGGGGTCTTCATGACCGACGCCTTCTTGTATGAGAATCAAGACAATGACCTGGTTGTCAACACTCAATCCATGTTCCATGGGGTGCGCCGCGTCAGGGCGTCCCGCTATGTTTTCGACCAGGGGTCCGATGTCTCGCATTTCCGCTATTTCAGGAATGCCCGCACTCGCCATTTACTGGTTCAGTCGATTACGAACTCCGGGGAGCAATGGCCTCCTGAATTTCGCTCGCTCGAAGAAGCCAAGGTGGAACCGGTTCCCATGTTGCGTTCCATTCAAACGAGATCCGGGGCCAGCCAGCCGGTGGTGTTCGTGCTTCCGGGAATCATGGGTTCGGAGTTGCAGGCAGATGGTGAGGATGTGTGGTTGAGTTATTGGAGCCTCCTCCGGGGCCATATCGGCAAAATCGCCATGGGTGCACCGAACGTCACCGTCCCTCGACTTGTCAGCTCCTACTACCGCGCCCTGTGCGACTATCTGGCGGATTCCCATGAAGTCATCCCCTTCGGCTACGATTGGCGTCACTCCATTACACTGGCCGCCTCTCAGCTGGCAGGCGAAGTGAAAAAGGTAGCGGAACGGACTCGTGAGCCGATCCGATTCATCGCCCACAGTATGGGCGGCCTGGTGGTTCGTCGGTTCATCCATGACCACCCGGAACTCTGGACGGCGTTGTGTGAGCGGAAGGGGTCCCGGTTTATCATGCTCGGAACGCCCAACCGAGGATCCTACGATATGGTCGAGTCACTGTCCGGAATGGCAAAGACAGTGAAGCAACTTGCCTTACTCGATCTTGATCACACCACGAGCGAAATCGTGGACATTGTAGCAGCCTATCAGGGTGCGCTCGAACTCTTGCCCCATGAAAAGGACGAGAAGAACAATTGGAAATACTTTTCAGCCGACACCTGGGCAGGGCTACGGCCGGTCATGGAGTCGAAAGTCCGGCTCAACGCACAGCTACTTTCGGCCGCAAAGACCGCCGTCCAGGACCTTCCCGAAAAGATCCCCCACGCCGATTGTATTCGCTATGTGGCGGGATGGGCCCCCAAGACCGTATGCGGAATACAGGTCGCGGACGGTCGCCTGCTCTTTCAAGCCACGGCAGAAGGCGACGGACGCGTGACCTACAAAGCGGGCCTTCTTCCGGACATTCCCGTTTGGTATGTCGATGCCGAGCACGGCGACTTAGCGGACCACCAGCCCGCGTTCGCTGCCTATCGAGAATTACTCGATGAAGGCGTGACCACTCGCCTCTCCACATCGCCGCTGAGCGCCGATCGAGGCGGCGCCTCGATCTTCGAGTATGAATCCGAGCCCGTCCTCTATCCCACCGCAGCCGACTTGGAGGCCGGTCTTCTCGGCAAAAAACAGAAATCCCTCCAAGTACGGACCTCTGACAAGCTCCGTGTATCCGTGTTGCACGGAGATCTCAAGCACACCAATCATCCCATCCTGATGAGCCACTACGAAGGCGACACCATTGCCGGAGCGGAGCGGATCGTAGACGGCCTTGTCGGGAAGGCCTTGTCGCAACGCTACCACTTGGGCCGTTATCCGGGACGATCGGGGACGGTGGCCGTCGTGCTGGCCCCGCCCAATGCTATTCAGAAATCCTTGGGTGTGCAACATGGCGCGATTGTCATCGGACTCGGCAAGTGGAGCGTATTGAGGCCTTCGGCACTCACCCAAGCCGTCCAGCAGGGTGTGATGGAGTATGGCCTGCACATCAACCAGTCCAACGGCTTGGCGGACCCATCGATGGGGGCATCGGGACTCACGATCAACAGTTTGCTGATCGGATCAAATACCTCCGCCAACATTGCCGTGGAGGATTCGGTCAATGCCATTGTGCGCGGCGTCGTTTTGGCCAATCGTGCCCTCGCAAATCCTTCCGTCAAGAAAGAGAACCATGCATTGCCTCGCGTGACACACATCCAGTTCGTCGAACTCTATCTCGATGTAGCGGTCGATGCGGCAAAGTCCATACAGCGCGTGGCCAAGCGTATCGAACGCGAACTCGAAACGGAGCTTGAGGTGGATCCTCGATTAAATAAGGGCAAAGACGGTCAGACCCGGCTGGTTCCGACGAGCAGCGAAGGGTACTGGCGCCGGTGGACCATCACTGCGGTCCCCAACGTTCCTGCTCCCGAAGCCGTGAGCCTGCCGCCAGCCCTGAAGCATCGCCTCCGCACCATATTGCAAGCGGATCCGGAAAGAGATCCTCAGATTTGGAATGCCCTCCTTGAGTTAGGCTTCAGAGAGGAGAAACACGCACCTCGCCGGCCTTTCAAACTCCGGTATCTTGCCCTCTCAGACAGAGCGAGAGCTGAAGTCACCGTGCAAGAGAACCAGCCTGAACTGATCGCTCAACTGATTCAACGATCCATCAGGCAACCGACGTTCAAGCAAGATATGGCCAAAACGCTCTTCCAATTATTGATTCCTCCCGACCTCAAGGACAGCCTCCTCAACCAGGATCGTGTGGTCTTCATTCTCGACGACGTGACGGCCAACTATCCCTGGGAGCTGATGATTGATACGGACAAGCCCCTCTGCGTTCGGATGGGCATGATCAGGCAACTTGAAACCGTCGACTACGATAAGCGCCCGCGAGACACCACTTCAACCAGCGCGTATGTGGTCGGAGATCCCCTCACTCCCTCCAACTATCCGGAGCTTCCTGGTGCTAGGAAGGAAGCGGAGCTCGTAGCTTCCTTGCTAAGCAAGGGTAAATATGAAGTGACCCACTCTAATCAACGGCTTGGAGCCCTCGAAGTCTTGAACCAACTCTTTGCTCGACCCTATCGCATCATCCACATTGCCGGACATGGCTATTACAGCGAGGCGGACATTGAAACGGCTGGGGCGAAGGCCGGCGTCGTGCTCGACGACGGCCTCTTTCTCACCGCCGCAGAGATAGCGATGCTGGATCCGATTCCGGAACTCGTGTTCCTCAACTGTTGCTACCTCGGTCAGATCGGCGGTACCGCCTACAATAAGATGGCCGCCAGCATCTCTCGCGAATTGATCAGGAAAGGCGTGCGAGCAGTCGTGGCAGCTGGGTGGCCTGTTCGAGACGACGCGGCCCTCTGTTTTGCGCAAGCGTTCTATACGAAACTCCTCGAGAACCGTTCCTTCGGTCGAGCGCTGGAAGAAGCCAGACGGCAAACGTGGACGAGATTTCCGGAATCCAACACATGGGGGGCATATCAGGCCTATGGAGATCCGGATTTCTGCCTCGATCCAGCTTCGCGAGCGTATGCCCTCGATCTTGACGATGTTCCCGTTGCCGTCGAGGAAGCCCTCGTCAAGCTCGAACGACTTTCTCGCAACGAAAACCCCGTCAAAATTCAGCAGAGCTGTGCGTCAGACTGGTTGAAACAGGGACCTCTTCAGGAGCGACTCGGAGCGGTCTACGGCGAGCGCGGCTTCTTCAAAGAAGCCACCCAACATTACAAACAGGCGGCCGAAAGCGAAGATTCTTCAAATCCTGCGACATTACGTGCGATTGAACAATGGATCAACCTCACCGTACGGCTCGGAGAGACAGACGGTGACACGACAATAATCGATACGGCTATCGAGAGAGGCAAGCATCTTCTCGCCATTGCGGAGACGGCAGAACGGCTGAACATCATGGGCAGCGCCTATAAGAGACTGGCACGACTGGAAAGCGATCCCTCCAAGATGAACACTCACCTGGAACAGTCGGCTGGTTATTACCGCCGAGCGGCCAAGCGGCTCCAGGACGAAGGAACACCGGATCCCTATCCGATCATCAATGAACTGGTAGTCCAGGCTCTGTTAGGGAAGAAGGGGTTCGATATCGAATCGTTGCTCGCGAAATGCGAGTCTCTGGCGCAACAGCGGTTTTACGCGACACGCAGTGCATGGGATGCGGTCACCATCGCCGATGTGGCACTCATCCGAGCGTTTCTTCGGCGGACACTCTTACAGGAAGGGGATACTCTTGTCGCGCAGTATCGATCGGCCTTTGCCGAATCGGCTGCATCTCAGCGAGAACAGGATTCAGCTCTGACTCAGATGACATTCGTAAGAGATATCCTCAAGAAACTTCCTTTTTCTAGGGAACAGGCCATCAAAACGACCATTGAATCTTTGGAGTATATCCGAGAGCAGTTGCAGCCACAGAAGAAGGCTGAGGATCCTGCACGAATCACAACAAAACAGTCTGCCGCCTCATCATCGAGTTCAAAGACCTCGACCAAACGGAAACCGGCGAAGAATCCCGGTCGGGAGAAGGCGGCGCGTCGGTTCAAGCCGGCAAGAAAACGCTAGATGGAGAAGCGGGCAATCGTTGATTTCGGTTTTGATCAGAGGGGAGGGATGCTCCGATGACTACCTGTTTTGTCGTCCAAGGTTTCGGGAAGAAGACGGACTTCACTGACGGTCGTGTACTCGATTTGGATGCCTCCTACGCCATTATTAAGGAAGCGGTTGAGGTGGCTGGACTCAAGTGTATCCGTGCCGACGAGATTCAGCATTCCGGCACCATCGATCTGCCGATGTACCAGCAACTGTTACAGGCGGATTTGGTGATAGCGGATCTTTCGACGTACAACGTCAATGCCGCCTTCGAACTGGGCGTGCGTTATGGACTCAGGCCCCATGCCACCATCATCGTCGCCGAGGAGGGCTTCAAGAATCCGTTTGATGTCGGTCATATCGTCATCCGGCGTTATAAGCACCTGGGAGAGGATATCGGTACAAAGGAGGCGAAGCGGTTCCGTGACGATCTCAAGCAGGCCATCGCGGAGATCCTTGCCGAGCCCAAGACCGACAGTCCGGTCTATACCTTCTTGCCTCGGCTAAGCCCGCCGCGGGAGGAGCAAGCGGCGGCTTCGGTTGAGCTGAAGGCAGCTGCGGCTGCGACAGGCGGAACGCGAGGATCGGTTGGCTTCAACCAGAATGGGACCGATGCCGGCCCGGCTGCGCAAAGCGCCAAGTCCTCATTGGATGCCGCCTTGGAGAGGATTGCGGCAAGTGACTTCGTCGCCGCCTGTCCGCTGATGGAGGAGGTTCATAAGCAACGGCCCAACGACAGCTTCATCGTCCAGCAGCTCGCGCTGGCAACCTATAAGGCCAAGCAGCCGACCCCCGAAGCGGCTCTGCTCAAGGCCAAAAAGATTCTTGAGGAACTGTCGCCGGCTACGACCAACGATCCGGAGACGTTGGGGCTGTGGGGCGCGATTCACAAACGGCTGTGGGATCTCAATGGTCAGAAGTCAGACCTGAACGAGAGCATCGTGGCCTATGAGCGTGGGTTCTATCTCAAGCAGGACTACTACAACGGCATCAACCTCGCGCTCTTGCTTGACCTTCGAGGATTGATTGCCCTCAAGGCTGGCCAACGCGATGAAGGCGTCGCGGACGTCGTGCAAGCCAGGCGAATCCGACGTGATGTGATTCGCTATGCTGAGCAGGCGCTTGCGAACGATATGACGGACGACAAACGCTACTGGGTTGTCGCGACGCTTTGGGAAGCAACGATGGGATTGCGCGACGAAGCGGAGGCGCAAAAGTGGCGGGCCCGGGCGCGAGCGCTAAGGGTGCCGGCCTGGATGCTCGAAACCACTGAGAGCCAGATCCGCTCCAGCCAGGCGAGGTTGCTGGAGATTGCGCAGCTGAGCGCCCAATGACCGCTCACGAGTAGAAGCCCAATGTATCAACGATCACGTACGATCTGAGGAAGGAGGCACCATGAGCGAGCATCTGAACGCCCGCATCACGGCCAAAGGACCAAAGAAAATTCTTGCCCTCGACGGCGGCGGGATTCGCGGCATGATGACCATCGAGGTGCTGGCGCAAATCGAGAACCTTCTGCGGAAAAACCTGAACAAGGGAGAGGGTTTTCGACTGGCCCACTTCTTTGATTTCGTCGCGGGCACGAGTACGGGAGCGATCATCGCGGCCTGCATTTCCTATGGCATGAAGGTGTCCGAGATCCGTGATTTCTATATCAGTAGCGGCGAGAAGATGTTCGATAAAGCCTTTGTGCTCAAACGCTTTCGCCATAAGTATGAGGATGAGAAGCTTGCGGAAAAGTTACAAGAGGTATTCGGCAAGGACACCACGCTGGGGAGTGACAAGCTGCAGACGGTCCTCATGATGGTTATGCGCAACGCCACGACGGATTCCCCGTGGCCTATGTCGAATAATCCCTTTGCGAAGTACAACCAGCGGGACCGAAAGGACGGCAATCTCAATATTCCGCTGTGGCAACTGATCCGTGCGAGTACAGCGGCGCCGGTGTATTTCCCCCCTGAAGTAGTGACGTTCGCTCCGGGAACGCCGAAGGAGTATCAATTTATCTTCGTCGATGGTGGGATTACTATGTACAACAATCCCTCCTTCCAAGCCTTTCTGATGGCGACTGTGGAGCCGTATAAGATGGGGTGGGCGACCGGGGAGGAGCAGTTGCTGGTGGTGTCAATCGGCACTGGGACTAGTCCTCAGGCGAATTTCAATTTGGCACCTGAAGAGTTGAATGTGATGTACAACGCCACATCGCTGCCTTCTGCGTTGATGTATGCTGCGCTCAATGAACAGGATTTGCTGTGCCGGGTCTTTGGGAACTGTTTGGCCGGGGATCTGCTCGATCGAGAGGTGGGGGATCTCATCGGGAAGAAGGGGCCGGTTTCACCCAAACTCTTCACCTATATGCGCTATAACGCAGAGCTCAGCAAACAAGGCCTCGCCGATCTGGGGTTGAGTGAGATCAAACCAGAAGATGTGCAACAACTGGATTCCGTCGAGCACATCGACAAGCTGCTGCGCGTGGGCCAAGCCGTCGCGACGCGCAAAGTGTCGCCGGAGCACTTCAAGGGATTTGTTTGAAGCAGCCGTACGGCCGAGATCGTTGGTCAGGACTGGTGAGATGACGCAGCCTATGAATGGCCGGACTCGAATCTTCATCAGCTATCGTCGGGATGATGCTCGCGGCGCCAGTGGTCGGCTCTACGACTGGCTGCGCATCGCCTTCGGGCGGGATCAGGTGTTTCGTGATGTCGCCAGTATAGGAGCAGGTAAGTGGCGTCTCAAAATCGATCAGGCGTTGGCCGCCTCAGCCGTCTGCTTGTCAGTGATCGGCCTTCGTTGGTGCGATGCGACCAACGGCCCTCGTCTCGCTGACGAACATGACATGGTTCGTCACGAACTCGTGACCGCCCTGGCCCATTCCGCTCAGGGGCTTACCATCATTCTGACATTGGTAGAAGGAGCCAAGGTTCCCAAGAAGGCCGACCTACCCACAGAACTCCACGAGCTTGTTGAGTGGAATGCCTATCCTCTCAGTGAGGAAGGTTGGGAAGACGATGTTCGCCGTTTGATCGGTGCGGCCGCCGAGTGTACTGGTCAGGCGCCGGCGGCGGATGTCGATACGTTAATCACCCGAGTGGGCGAAGCCGAGGCGCGCATGCGGGCGATGGAGCAGGAAAAACACCTCCAAACCGATCAGATCCGTGCCCTGACAGGGACCGTTGTCGCATTGACCGGGCAGTTGGCGGAACGTCCGGCATCGCAGAGGGCTGAGCTCATCACTGCCGCGCTGGAAGCACTGGGCCGTGGAGACACAGCCGGTGCCGAAGCGGAATTCGAGCGGGTGCTGCGAGAGCGGAGCGTGGCAGCTCAAGTCGCAGCGCACGAGGCCGCAGAGGCGGCACGTCACATCGCCAACCTGGCGTTGCTGAGCGACATCGGCAAGGCGGTGCGCTACTATCGCCGCGCATGCGAACTGGAACCCAGTCATGCCAATAGCTGGCGTCTTCTCGGGCAGGCTCAGATGCTCGTGGGGAATACCAATGAGGCGAACCATGCCCTCACCCGTGCGCTGGAGGAAGCTGAAAGGAGCAGCGATAGCTGGGATCGGATGGTGGCTTTGACCATTCTAGGCGATCTCGCTTTACGCACTGAACACCTCGGCGAAGCGTTGGAGCGGTATACCGCGGCGCGGAATATTGTAGTGGAGGAGGCGGCACGCGATCCTGCCAACACCGAGTGGCAGCGGGACCTTTCCGTCAGTCACAACAAGATCGGTGATGTGTTGGTGGCGCAGGGGGACGGGCCGGGCGCCCTCACGGCGTACCGCAAAGGGCTCGCGATTGGTGAAGCGCTGGCGGCACGCGATCCCGCCAACACCCAGTGGCAGAATGATGTTGCTGTTTCCTGCGCCAAACTCGGTACGCACGCGGGCATCACGGCCGATGAGCGGCGGAGTTATCTGCAGCGCGGTCTCAAGATTCAGCAGAATTTGAAAACGAGTGGTCGTTTAGCGCCTAACCAGGACTGGATTGGCTGGTTCACTGAGCGGCTGAACGAAATCAAGTAGAGGCAGTAGCCTTCCGACATTTCACGGCGCTGGCCTACAGTGAGCGACTGATCTTGTGCGGGGCGATTACCGCCCCGCACCAACAGGATGAAATTACTTCGATGATGCTTGCGCGACGTCCAGGACTTTGACATCGAAATGGAGTGTTTTGCCGGCCAGCGGATGGTTGAAATCCAGGACGACCGTATCGTTTTTCACTTCGGAAACACGCGGAAAAACCTTTTTCCCCTCAGCGGTTTTTCCCTCCAACTGTGCTCCAACCTTCTGAGCATCCGCCGGTATTTTGTTTTTGTCGATCTCCTGAAATGCTTTCGGATCGACGGTGCCGTAGCCGTCGGTTGGGGCTACCGAGAACTTCTTTTTCTCGCCGACCGCCATCCCCTCGATCTGTTTCTCGACCCCAGGAATAATTTGATGACTGCCCTGAGTGACTCTTAACGGTTCCTTACCGACGTTGGTATCGACGACTGATTGATCGTCCAGTTTCAGGGTGTACTCCAGGCTCACTTGTTTTCCGTTCGAGACCGTCGTCGCTGAGGCTCCTTTCTTCTGGTCTCCGGCGCATGCAGCCACCGTCGATAACAAGAGAACTGCGCTCCAAGTAGACAGCGCAAAGAATAGGTATGGGCGTCTCATTGGGACCTCCTGTGAGAAGTGATTCGTGTGTAGACTGGAAGGGTCGCGGGACCGGATGCGCGACAGGACGGGCGATCGGTTCCAGACTATGTTGCTGGGTTACTCGTCACGCTACCACATGAGTGCGCGTGATGCTACCCACAATTTCCTGAGCATCCTACCGTGATACAGCGCGAGGAAGGCGATGTCGCCACTGAGCCATGGCAATAGGCCCGGCCACGATGCTTCACGTGCCGTCGTAAGCCTGTTGGATCTTTTGAAGGTCCGGTTTCGTCATTTGCAGGATGGCCTCCATCACTCGTTCGGATCGCTTGGGATCTTTGTCTCGCAGCATCTTGTCCCATTCCGGAGAGACGATTTGCCATGAGAGCCCATACTTATCCTTCAGCCAGCCACATGGCCCAGGTTCCCCGCCTTGGGAGAGTTTGTCCCACATCTCGTCGATTTCAGCTTGCGTCTCGCACTTCACCATAAACGAGACTGCCTCGGTGAATTTGAAGAGAGGGCCGCCGTTCAAGGCCACGAATTCCTGGTTTTCGATCTCGAACGTGACGGTCATCACCGATCCCTTCGGCCGTCCGACGTGGGCGCCGGCTTCTCCATAGCGTGTTATGGGACCCATCCTCGAACGCGTGAATATCGACAGATAGAACTGTGCCGCTTCTTCGGCTTGGTCGTCGAACCACAGGCAAGGGGTAATTCGTTGTATAGTAGGCATTGTGTCCCTTTCTCCTCGCACGTGGACTGTGAATGAGGCTGTATTCTGATGTAACTCGAACGGTCAGCCGCAGGCCTTTCTTGCCGCCTCCTTCAATTCTTCTTGGTTGACGTCTCGAACGTGCGTGGCGATCGACCACTGGTGCCCAAAGGGATCTTCCAGCAGGCCATAACGATCTCCCCAGAACATGTCTGCGACCGGCATCATGATTTTCGCGCCGGATGCGACGGCTTGGTTGAAGACCGCCTCCACATCTTGGACATAGAGATGGATGGTGACCGGCGAACCTTTCAACGACTTCGGCCCGAATGAGTTGTGATCGGGAAATTCATCGACGAGCATGATGGGAGAGTTGCCGATTTGGATCAGGCCATGGAGAAGTTTTCCCTCTGGTCCTGGTACCTGGCACAGCTCCACGGCATTGAAGGCCTTCTTGTAAAATTCAATTGCATCGGCGGCACCGGCGCACACCAAGTGCGGGGTCACAGTATGCATCCCATCTGGAATCGGCTTGACCGGCTTGTTCATCGCGTGCTCCTTTCGGTTGATTGTTCGGGTGACTTATTCTTGGTTTCTCTGTGCGGGAACTATCCTCCCGCCATGGCTCCCACGATCAGGAACGGCTCGCTTCCCGTGACAACGGCGTCGGGCAGGGGAGCATCCGGCGATTCATGGGACAGATCCTGCTCACAGGCAAAGAAACGGATAAACGGTCTGCGTTTGAGCGTCACGTGATCACGGACAGTTCCCCGTAACACCGGATAGCTGGCTTCAAGCGCGTCGAGGACCGCCCGTTGCGTCACCGGACCGTCGACATCAAGAGTCACTTCACCGTTGACGCGCGCCAGGGTCCGCAAATGCTGTGGCAATATCACTCGAACCATGGGCGCTGGCTCCTTGCTCAGCACGTTATTCGTTAAACGTGAATTGTTAAACGTAGCGAATCATGATTCTTGCGATTCACGAATAACGGTTAACGAGTAACGTCACGCGAGCGTCTGCACCTCTACCGATAAAACCGTTGGGCAAATCCCGCTGCGGGTGCCGACCAGCAGGCAAATGCTGCTCATAAATGACCCCTTCCTCGTGATGATCGGCTTTCGGCGGGCAGCCGTCAGCCGCTTCGTCAACTCGTCGTCCGATTACGGTTTCCTGCTGTAGATGATCTCCAGGAACTTCATTTCTTTTTCCTTTCCATGAGCGCCGTACATCTCGAACGTTGGGTTGTTGACATCGGCGAGTCTCCAGACCGCACGGTGCGTCATCTTGCCGCCGCCCGGCTCAGGATGTGAGCCTCGCAGCGTAATGGTCTTACCATCGGCGCTCGCCGTGCCTTCCATGAAGAAAATGCCGGTCCCCATCGTATCGATCCAGGCGGTCACATATTTCTTGGTCAGATTATCGTACCCATCGAGCCCGATCCCAGAGAAGGGCTGCCCCATCATTTGGGCGTTGTACTCTTGATAGAGAAATCGCCCATCGAGCACCATTTTCATCTCCGCCGTGCCGGTGGATTCCGTCGGCGGCTTGCCCGGCTCCATCCACTCCTTGGTCTGAGTCGTCCAGCTGCCGGCTAATGTTGCGAACAGCTTGTGCGGCTCGCCGGGTGTCGCTAACTTTTTCCAGACTTCCATCATCGCCTGCGGATCCATCGGTTGTTCGTGCTTCTTCTCCTTCGCGAAAACTGGCACGGCAGTCAGCATGATGCACAATGTGGTCACTGCCAAGGGTTTCAACTGCATGGTGGCCTCCTTGTTGGTTATTAAGCCTCGAATCTTGGCTTACATGGTGGTTTTCATACCATAGTCGCTCGCTGATGACGAAATCGACATGCCGCTTAACTTTTATAGTCAAGGTTTGAAGTTCATCTTCTTTCTCCTCCAGACAGCCGACTCTGTACCTTAATTTATTGGTATCCATTCGTATCGGCCGGTAGGTTGGCCCGCTACCAGCGAAAGGACAGCCTCGATCATGACTCTATTGAACGTCTCGGCCTCCTCGAACGGCGGGTGATGGGCGGAGCGTTCGAACCAGATCAGTTGTTTGCTTGGAGCATCGATGGACTCGAAGTATGAAGCTGCGAGCGTCGATGGAACTTGCCAATCATGACGACCGAGCAGAAAAAGCACGGGCATCTCGAACTTGTTGTAGATGGTGAGATCAAGCCGTGAGAACTCAGGCCAGAGATGCTCCAACGAGAAGCGATTACCACGTCCGAACAGAATGAGGTCGATAACGTTGGCCTCGTCGGTGTTCAGCGCCGCCCAAATTAGTTTGCCGGTCGAAAGATTGGTATGGAACGAACCACCGAATCGCTCCACCCAGCGGCGAGAGATCAACATCTCATCGACTGTGTGGGGAGGAGGTCCGATAGTGTTCAGCTCTTTGACCGCTTTCTCATTGCCGCTTGTTCTCGCCTGTGTTATCGCGTAGGCGTACGAGAGTCGCTCACCTTCCGGCATATTGGCCACCTGTCCAATCCCCACATAGGCTGCAACCTTTTCCGGATGGTGAACGGCATAGATCGTGCCGAGAGCGGTCCCCCAGGATTCGCCGAGTAAGACGACGTGATCCTTATGAAATCGTTTCCGGATCAATTCGACGACATCATCCAGGTCGCGGAGAAACTGTGCGATCGTCATCGATTCCGGTGGAATGCCGGTGCGGAAGGAGCGTCCCGTTCCGCGCTGCTCCCAATTCACCACCAAGAAGTGCTGTTCCAGCTCGGAATTGAAATAGCGATAGAGGGCCGCCTCACTGACCCCTGGACCGCCGTGCAAGATCAGCAAAGCCGGATTGTGCGTATCGATGCCTCGAAACCAGAGCTGTTGTGGGATGCCGCCGATAGAAACAGTCTCCATGGCGGCAATACTCCCTGGGATGATCCGCCCTTGGCTATCCCGAAAGGGAGCGGTATGGGTGCAACCATGCAAATAAAACGAGAGAACAGCAGCGAAAACAATGACTCGCGCCGGCCATGAAAAGTCCACTGTTTGATACCGTGCCTTCAGCGACTTGTGTCGTTCTTTCTTAAACATTCCGACGTTGCCCAGCTCCAGCCGCTGCTTCCTTCATGGCCAGTTGATACAGATAACATGCTAAGCTCGCGAGGAAGACGGCGTACCAGGTCCAATTCCGGCCGGGAATAAAGTGAGCGCTGATATGCCCCAAGAACATATCCATCCATGGTTCATGGGTCCCCATCAAGAAGTTCCAAAGGATGTCAGGAAACATGGCGACGACATGGCCGACAAAGATCCATCGCAAAGGATATCGGAGGATGCGCCCTGACAGCCACATGATAAGCGCCATCATGATGGGCACGGTTGAGGCGCCCACAAACAAATGCAGGAACCAATGGAACCGTCCGTCATTCTGACGATACGATATGTAGAGAAATACTTCCGCTGCAATGAACAACGACCAGGACCACATGCGGGAATGGATAATCATGTTCGTGACCCACCACTACATCTCGCTGAGCAGCAGTTTGATCTCCCACGCTCGTCGATCGTATCCAGGGTCGAGAGTGCGGAATCGTATGAAGCCGGATGAGTCGACCAGAACGTATCCGACCGGATAGCCGCCATCGATCGGCCTGCGTAGTTCAAAGGCCCCGGCTACGGCCTCATCCGGATCGACTAGAACGCGATCAATGCGCGCTTCAATAATAGGCCGTGACCCATCGTGAGTGACGACCACGAGTTCCGCGTTTCTCGTAAGGTCGGATTGGTCGGCCAGATCGTGAAACAGGTGTCGTCCGGTCAAATCACGATCAAAAATGATCACCGTCGGCCGGTCGGTGAAACTCATGGCCGGCACCTTCGGCGCCAGTCCTTGTCTTGGCGGCAAAAGCACACCCGTGCGTTGTTGAGCTTGATCAGGATCGTTTAGAGGATTCCGTTGATATTCGGCAAGGCCGAGCAGCCCGGCAAACAATAACGCGACGGCCATCCACAACCGCACGTAACGATGGAAGATCACTCGATGGAACACTGTCCTCTCGTTGTACGGCACCCTACGACCTCAACTTCGCGCGAATGCTCAGCAGTCTTTCTTCCGCGTCATCCTGCCCTCTGCTGGATGTGTCATTCACAGGCGATCTCTTCCACGTACATCCGTCAACTGCTCCACCAGCCAAGTGTATAGATGTGTTGACACCTTGGGACAGTACAGAGCCGAACCGGAAGCCAATAGTTGGGATCTGGTTTCGTGCTCCGACTCGATAAACAATCCACGATACCCGAGCCAGCCGAACAACCAGGTATCATCTTCGATGGCGACCGGTACCTGCGCGCAACGCGAGAGCGAAGGCTCAACTATATAGGCCGCGGCCAGGAGATCGAACGGATAGAAGCCGTCAACGCCGATGTCCTCCTCCCAATAGGTGAGCCATGGGCGGGCATGATGGGCGACCCATGCAGCAGCCCCACCTCGTGCGTCCATCTTGTCGAGGCACGAAGCATCCAGAAGGATATCCCTCGCCGCCTCGTAGGGAAGGAGTGTCAGGGGCAAACCCATCGCGAGAACGATCGCGGCGGCTTGTTCGTCTTCCGTCAAGTTGAAGTCTCTGAAAATTGGACCATGTCCCAAGAACGAGTGTGCCGTGCCTCCTTCGACTGGATGGAATACATGCCCTTTTCGACGACCCATCACTGCAACGAGTCGCGTCACGTTGACTTGCAGTTGGGGACGGTCCTTCAATGCAAGCGCGATGTTCGTCAGCGGGCCTAGGGCGACAATGGCGAGGGGTTCTTCTTCAAGAGCTTTGCGCAACGCTTCAGACGCTTCCCGTGGCCGAATGCTTTCGATCGCTTCTTCTTGCTTGATTGGCTCGGATGCTCCTCGGTATACCGGGATCGCACGCCGTCTGCTGGTTTCGAGGAGAGCGATCAGATCGCGCGTCGTGCGATCCGTTCCGTCGAGGGGGGCATTTCCAAAAATTGTGGAAATGCCAACAAGTTGGACATGACCCTGTTGCGCAAGGAGCAGAATTGCAAAACAATCATCCGGATCGGTCCGCTGGCCAAGCCCACAGGCGGCATCGGTGTCGATCCAAACCCGGATAGGAGAAGTAGAGAAGGGTTCGGCAGGATGAAGTTGGATCGGTTCCGAGAGAACTTCTCCGGTTCGCCAAATTTTGATGGGTAGCATCAACGAAATCACGAGGGCTACGATTCCTAGAAGCGCCAAAATGCCGGCTGTTCGAAAGCCAATGCGAAGGAGCCGCAAAACAGTGTCCATGATAGACGCTCTTACAGTGAGAGGGTTGTCATCCGGTCGATGCGGATCTGTTCATCAAAGGTGGTGAACCCGACATGGTAGGGCGGAAGATTCATAAACGATTCCTTATGCAGTGCTCAGAAACATCTTAGGTGTGTGACCGACGAGGAATCTCTATGATGTCGCCGCTGAAGCTCATCTGCGATCCTCCTAGACGGGCTGGAGGACCGATGCATAGTCGCGGGCGAAGTCCCCGAACCGTCGCGGATCACCCCCAGTCACGCGCTTGATGTCGTCGGTGACACGGCTTGCACCGTCCTCTCGATAAAACCGTTCAAGGTCGATGAGCCAGTCGGCGATCTCGTTGGGCGTGCCCTGAGCCAGCATGCCGGCCTTTATGTCTTCCGGGGGAAGGTTGATGTGGCGGATCGTTCGCCCGAGCGCCTTCGAAAGCTCGCCGGCTAACTCGTCATACGTCAGTGCCTGCGGTCCCGTAAGCGTATAGGCTTGCCCCTCGTGGTTCGTGCCGGTCAGTGCTCGAACGGCCACCGCAGCGATGTCCCGCACATCCACATGACTGATTCGTGCGTCTCCACTGGAACTGTAGAACACCGATTCGGCTCTGATCGTGCCGCCCATGAACGTGACCGCATTCTGCATGAAGCTGTTCGGGCGAAGAAACGTCCAGGCCATCCCGCTGGATTCGATTCTCCTCTCGACGGCCCGATGGACGCGCGCGATGGTGTACCTCTCTTCGTGGGCAGCCATGACCGATTGCTTGACAATATGCGGGATGCCTCCCTGTTTTGCTGCTTCGACGGCATTGAGTTCGAGCTGCGTTTGATTCGGCAGGGTCGGCCCAAGCAGGAATAACTTGTCACACCCCTGAAAGGCTGCGCGAAGGGTCTCGGGTCTGTTGTAGTCGATAACGACCGCGTCGATCCCTCGTGTATGTGCAGCTTCTGCCGTCCGGCGAGAAAAGTACCCGGCTCGAAACGGCGCGTGGGCTGTTCCCAGTTGCTTGACCACCTCACTGCCTACTGTCCCGCTTGCTCCCGTCACACAGATCATGGTCGGTACCTCCTTGTCTGATGACTCCTGTCATTCTGTTTCCACCGCCTGCTGTATCCGATGGGTAGTTGGGGTTTCGTGGCTTGCGTCATGTTGGTGCCCCTTGATTCCGTCTATGCTGCCTAACCTAAAACATGTTCATTGCTCCCTTTCGGGGCTGCCTTGCGCGAATAGCGGGCAGGCTTTTGATGCTTTAGAACTCTCCCCTGTCACGTGATTCACGGTTCTGTTCACCTTCCAGGCGAAGCCAAACGGGCGAGCATCCCCTTGACCGCGACGATCTGGTTGCCGCTTTTCTTGTAATAATCGGAATCATCGTAACCCCACCAATCCCAGCAGGCATTCGGGTTGAAAATATAGCCGAGAGTCCAAAAAGTCTTCCAGTTCCATCCGAAACGGGCAATGGTCTGTGGATACACGACGATGATGTCGTTGCTGTCAGCCCATTCGTTGTACCCACCCTTCTTGTAAAATCGATCCCCGATTGCATCGTAGTGTTGGAGGCAGCCATGAAATGCTACGTGTACGCGACATCTAGTCGAAGCACAAGAACGAGGGAGATAAGCAAAGCCGGAGTCCCGCATGCCGTGTGAATAGGCATCGCCGCCCAGGAACTCCGTTTGGTCGAATTCAACAAACGTACCGCTTAGCTCGCGCGATGGCGGGTTAAGAGAACCGTAAATGTGTTTCAGCAAGTGTTCTGCGGCGCTATACGAGCAATTATTGATGTAAGGGCTCTCAGAGGTCGGGCAGGCGTTTGCCGTACTGTCCTCTACAATCATGCCGTGCCCTGCGCGCAAGTTATTGTTGTACTCGATGTCGGCTGGGTCGACGTAGTGCTCGTAATATCGGTTCAAAGCATCCATGACAGGCTGATGGATGATCGTGTCGTTGGTCCCGGAAAAGAGCCAGACCCTCGCATTCTTCAAATGGACGGAATCGTCCACGTCACGTGAGCGAACCAACTCGTCGGTTGTGGCTATCAAATGGTTAAGATCTGGTAACGGATAGGATGAATCAGGATCCATGCAGTTATGCGTGGCCCTCCATACGCTGTCTTCGGCACAGTTGTAAGGCCCACCGGCGATGATCCCCACACCTTTGATCATGCTGGAATACGCGACATGGAATTGAACCGCCATATAGCCGCCGGAAGATACGCCTGACAGGGAAGTCTGAGAGAGATCGGCGTTGTAAGGAGGCAGCGTCTCTACCGCATAGAGCGAAACAGGAAAGAACAACGTAAGGACCGACCACAGAACCATCAACGTAGGACAACCATAGGCTTCGTCAAGCTGCTTCATGACTATCTCCCTCACGGCTTTGTTTAAAGAAGTAACATGCTCATCGCCTGCATTCTTGAGCTGCACCCAGGCGCACTTTGCTCCGCAGGAGGGTCCCAGTGTCAAGGTGGTGTATGGAGGTCAGTACATCTGAGACGCCGAGCCTCGGGACTGGATTTAGGGGAGCTTACCCCTTTTCTCTTGCGCAACAGCGATCAGTCCATCGTGCACGAGCCGTTTGACTAATCTTTCAGCATTAGCCGGGCCGAAACGTGACCTGTGTCCGGCGATCGGACATGCCAGGAAGTCAGCCTTTCTATTGAAAACGCCGGCGGTACCACATACGGATACCCTGCAGTTTGACGTATGAACCCGTGTTAGCCTTGCGACCTACAGGTAAAAGTAGCCGCCGATGGTTTCCTTGGATTCGGCGAACGAGTCGTCGGTTACGATGCGTCCGTTCTTGCCGGAAACAAGCCTGCCCTCCCGGTGCAATCGATGGCCGTCTGTGCATTTCCCTTCCTGCACGAGGCATTCGAACCACGTAGCCCAGTCAGACACGACTTTTCGAAGTTGTTCCGGCGGCAGCTGCTTCGACCAGTCGGTGCCGCGAAAAAGTAACATGTAATCAGGTTGTGGTGTTGGCGTGCTCATAGTTCCCTCTTTGATGAACGAGCGGGGTTGTTCGACAGGGTGACGATCGATGTCGCAGGTGAATCCAAAGATGAGGGGCTCCCTTTCTTCAGACCGTCTCACTACTGCTTACGCGCATAGGTGATCTCCATTTCCTTCATTTCCTTCTCGCCCTTGTGGGCCCCGTACATCTCGAAGATCTGGCTGTTCTGATCGACGAGTTTCCAAACCGCCCGATGGGTCATGTGGCCGCCACCCGGCTCAGGATGTGAGCCTCGTAGTGTAATCGTTTTCCCGTCGGAGCTCGCCGTGCCCTCCATGACGAAGATTCCCGTGCCCATCGAATCCATCCAGGTCGACACATACTTCTTGCGCAAGTTGTCATAGCCGGTCGTCCCGATGCCCGAATACGGTTGGCCCATCATGCTGCCGGTGAACTCCTGCTGGAGAAACCGTCCATCCAGGACCGACTTCATTTCGACCGTGCCGCTTGATTCCATGGGAGGCTTGCCGGGTTCCATCCATTCTTTGGTTGTTGTGGTCCAGCTCCCGGCCAGACTTGCGAGCTGTTTGTGGGGCTCGCCGGGCGTGGCCAATTTTTGCCACATCTCCATCATTGCTTTCTCATCCATGGGCTTCTCGTGTTTCTTCTCTTTCGCCATAACCGGCGAGGCGATCAGCATGAGACATAATGTGGTCACGGCGAATTGTTTCAACTGCATGGCGGCCTCCTTGTGGGCTAAGTATTGAGTTGTTGAGTAAAGTAGCAAGCGTGTGCTCGCAATGATCAGTGCCTATTCTTCCTGCACCTGCGTCTCGTCCATCCAGAACAGTTCCCAGATATGGCCGTCCGGGTCTTCGAAGCTTCTCGTGAACATGAAGCCGAAGTCTTTAGGCGCGTAGGCTTCTTTCCCGCCGGCCTTGATTGCCTTGTCCGCGAGCTCGTTCACCTTCGCTTTGCTCTCAACGGCAAGTGCCGTGAGCACTTCAAGCGTTTTGTGTGCGTCGGCTATCGGCTTTTTCGTAAACTCCTTCACCTTGTCGTGGGTCAGCAGCATGGCGTAGATGTCGTCGCTCATGACCATGCAGGCTGCGTTCTTGTCCGTGAATTGCGGATTGAACGAGAAACCGATCGTCTTGAAAAAATCCATCGATTTGCTGAGATCCTTGACGGGAAGATTGACGAAGATTTTGCTGACCATGGTTGCCTCCTACTGTATTCACGACCCTCTCATGTGGGATTTCAGGCCATTCCTGCTCATCCAAGCCGGGCTACGGACACCAAGGCGGTGAGCATCGCGCCGCAGACTACGAGGTCGAGCGGCAACCGGCCCCTGCTTCGCCGAGTCCAGGATCGAGCGGCATCCGCTTCGATGGCAGCCGGATCCATCCTCTCGAAAGCCAAGGCCTGTGGGATGAAGTCGAATGCAGACCAGATTCTCATCGCAGCATGGCCGGCCAGGGCGATGAGCAGCGGCGTCCGGACGGTTGATTCGTTCCAAACGACAATCAGCGCGACGATCAGCAATAATTCGAACGTCGTGTGAGCAGGAATCCAGAAGCGCTTGCGGTTGATGCCCCCGCGTTGCGGCTGGACCAGGTCCGGTCGACGAGGCCAAAAGGGGTCGATGACCAGATATTCGTACAGGCCTCCCCCGAGCGAAGCGAACGCGAGGACTGCGGCCAAGGCGACAAAAACAATTGGACTTGCCATGAGTGATCTCCTAGTTCCAATTATCGATTTTGATATCTCTGGGAGCAGGTCTGCCCTTACCGGTTTCGACGAGTTCCTTGAGACTCATCAAAAACACGGCCCACTTTGTGCTGCAGTGGGCGGTAAACTCACCGGACTCCTTCCAGTTGCGATGGCCGAACAACACGATCGCGAATTCGTTTTCTTGTTTCAAATCGAAGCCGATTTCCGTCCCGATCCATTCCTCAGGCCCTTTGACACACTTCCACTGAACCTTTTTGAATGGCTCTTGCTTCAACACTTCCATCTCGAATCCACCGATAATCTTCCCATTGAGATCATGGAATTGAAATTCTATGGTTTTGCCGACGTCAGCGACCCCTCTCGTGCTCTCCGTCCACCAAAGAGCAAGTCCCTCGATCGTCGAGAGCGCCCAAAAAACCTTGTCAGGACCAGCCTTGATTCCTACGCGATGAAGGATTTCCGTCATGTCATATCTCCATATTGAGACAAGATTGAACTGATCAATAATCTAAGAAATCGACAGTCCATTTTCTAACCCGGGCCGTTAGCTGACTCCGTAGATCAGGCTGACACGACCACCCTGCACCTGCTGAACGTTCTGTAGTTGAAGTCCGTGACGACGAGTCATCATTGCAAAGAGCGTCTTTCCTCCACCGGCGATCAGGGGATACACAATCAGCCGGAGTTCATTCACCAGCCCGGCTTCAATACAGCTCTCTGTCGTGTGGGCACCTCCAACGAGATAGATGTCTTTGCCAGGCCGCTGCTTGAGGGCAGTGATGTCTTCGAGTCTCCGGACGAAACTCGTCTTCGGCCAACGTACCGAAGTCGGTGTGCTAGACAGGACATAGTGGGGGACCTGCGCGGCGAAGCGGGCCCATTCGATCTCAGCCGACGTCGGCGCCTTGCCGGTCATCGGTAGGGGTTTGGCAGGCTCATTCTGTATCGCGGTCCAATACTGCTCGTAGCCGGGGTACATGCCTGCTCCAAGCAGGCATGCGTCGACTTGAGACATCATGCCGTAGTCGTCCGACCACGCTTCTACCCAATCCGCATATCCCTCCGGCCCCTCGATCTTCCCGTCCACCGAAACTTTCATCGCAGCGATCAGCTTTCGCATCACAATTCCTCTTTCGTGTGCACATAGACTTTCAGGTGCTTCTTCGGCCGAGAGAATACAAATCCATCAATGTAGTGCATGCGATGTCACTTATCCTTCAGCGATCGTTTTGAGATTGGCCAAGCCGGCCTCGAAATCTTTGCCGACCATGCGGTCCATATCGAAGAGCAGGTGAATGACCTTCGCGATGTACGGCAAGGAGCCCTGCATAGACCAGGTCACATTGGTACCATCACCCACCGGTTGGAGCGTAAACTCGACGACGTTGTGGGCCTCGAAGGGATCAATCATGTTCAAGTTCATCGTAACCTTGGAAGGGTGCGATGACTCGGTAATCTCGATGTTTCCCTTGCCGACTTCCTTGTTACCGTCGAACGCATACTCAGCGCCTTTGCCGCTGCGAGGACCGCTGTAGGCCCCCTTCATGTTGGGATCCTTCTTTTCATAAGGGTTCCAGGTATTGAAGCTACGCATGTCGTTGAGGAGCGGAAAAATCTTATCCGCCGGTGAGTTGATGCTCGCGGTGCGCTGAACGCGAAAGGTGTCAGTCTGCATCGCGGCGTAGATCAGCACCGACGCGACCAGAACGATGATGGTGAGGGTGATGATCTTGAACATGGTGTCCTTCCTCTCTTCCTCGTGTTAGCGCATCGTTCTAAGGAGACTTGTGGGCTTCTTACTCATTAGTCGAACGAGCGCGACTGAAATCGACAGACCACAACTCGTTTAGATTTCGTTCTGGTCCGTTCACCCCCTGGCTCGCTCGAATATGTCGCCACTCCACGAACCATCGTACGGCGAGAAGCAGAAACCCGAGCGTGCCCAGGACAAAGCTCCAGGCATCCAAATAGAGCGCCCAAAGCAGAGTGCCCAGATCGGTCTTTCCGAACACTTGATGCGCGAGTAACTCCAGTCCGAGACTAAGGAAGAGCAGCAGGCCGACGATGCCGGTCGGCCACCCGATATGTTGTATCCTTCCGTCTCCTTGGATCTTCACAGCATCACCTTTTCGTTTCTCTGCCGCCGTTCTTCCCAGTTACCTCATATCGACCAGCACCTTGAACCCACCGTAGGCCATGCGCTTGACATCGAACGGCATAGCCTTCCCGTCGCACATTCCACTGATACGAGGGTCCTTCATGACCTTGGCGTTCACCCGATCGCGATGCGTGCGGGATTTGTAGACGATCCATGAAAACACCACCGTCTCGCCGGCTTTGAGTTTGGCCAATCGGGGAAACGGGAGGCCCATCTTCACCTTGATGTCGTCGCCGACACACTCACGGTATTCCAGCGCGCCGTGCTCTCTCCAGATCTTGGCGGCCTTCGTGGCTATCTGAAAATACGACTTGAGGTTCTTCTTCGGAACGGGCAAGACAAATCCATCGACGTAACGCATGGGAGTGGTCCTCCTCATTGTTCAGCGATCGTTTTGAGATTGGCCAAGCCGGTCTCGAACTGCGGTTCGACCACCTTTTCACAATTCATGAAGAGACTCATGACCTTCGCCATGAAGGGTTGCGCGCCGTACATGGCCCAAGTGACGTTCGTGACTCCGCCTCGCGGCTCCAGCGTGAACTCGGCGAAGTTGTGGGCTTCGAACGGCTTGAGGAAATCCAATTTCAGCCTGATCTTCGAAGGAGCTGCCTCCATGATTTCCATGCCCCCTGTGCCCACTTTGCTGTTGCCTTCCCACTGATACTGCGCGCCCTTGCCTTGGGACGCACCGCTAAAGGATCGTTTCAATTCTGGGTCCAGCTTCTCCCAAGGCGACCAGACCAGCCAATGCTGGAAGTCGCTGAGGAACGGAAAGATCTTCTCCGGCGGCGCGTTGATGATCGTCGAACGCTGAAGACGAAAGGTATCTGGTTTCGTGGCAGCATAGATCAGCAGCGTTGCGACAAGGAGAATCATGACGGCGATAATGATGTTGAGCATGGGGGGCTTCCTTTCTCTGTTTTGACCGGGCTCTCACCCCTAAACGCGTGAGCCGTTCCCTGATTATCGTTTTCCGCCCTTCTTGAGTTGCTCGGCTTTCTCAAAGACTCGTTGCTCCTGCTCTCTCAGTTCCGGGGTGAACTCCGCGCCAAAGTCGTCCGCCTCGAACACCTGGCGAATTTCGATCTCTGATTCTCCTGGCATGGGGTTTGGGCAGCGTTTGACCCATTCGATTGCTTCTTCCTTCGACTTTACTTGCCAGATCCAGTAGCCGGCGATCAGTTCTTTGGTTTCGGCAAAGGGGCCGTCGATCACGGTGCGAGTCTTTCCCGAAAATCTGACGCGTGCACCCTTCGAACTCGGCTGGAGCCCTTCACCAGCAAGCATCACCCCAGCCTTCACCAGTTCTTCGTTGAATTTGCCCATTTCGGTCAGCAGTTGCGTGCTCGGCATGACACCAGCTTCCGACTCTTCTGTCGCCTTCACAATGACCATGAATCGCATATCAATCTCCTCTGTCTGTTCGGCCAATGGTTCCGTCGATCTGTAGTCGAACGAGTAGACCCGAAATCGACAGCGATCTTCAATGCTCTTCTACATTCCAAAATACTTTGTGATTTCCACCATATTCAGACGGCTGTGAGAGCGTCACGCGGCGCTTGCGCCATAGCCTGGATCCAAATTTGCGGCCAGGCTAAGACTGGGCGCAGTTATCCCCGGTCTGATGAGGGCCTACTGGGCGGCTAGGATGGCAACCAACGTGAAGGCCAGGAAAAAATGGAGGCTGACTGTAGGTGTGAATGCTTCCACTCATTTCTTTTGCTGCAGATCGATGATACGGGCTAACGTGAGCCGGTGATTTCTTCGACGAGGTGACCGGTACAGCATCCGGTTGCGATCAATTGAGCTCCCTCTCGCCACAGCTGTTTCAACAGAAGCTTACCGTCCTCTCCGACAAAGGTCACACCAGTGAGGTCCACGACGAAAGGGACTGCTTCGGCCGATTGCATAGTTCGCCACTCATGCTCGAGTTCACCCACCCAGGGTCCGGTCAGGCTGCCCTCCAGTCTGAGTCGCATCGTATTCGAATTCTTTTCGGAGGTAATCTTCAGCATGCAAATATCCTTGGAACTGTTCCATCACAACCATCGACTCATGCGGGTGTTTCCATCGTGAGCAATTTCTTCCCTTCGAGATTAAACGACACCGCGTCAGGCTCTATGACCGGTTGGTGTTGTGCCGCGATCAACGAGTAAAACACGGGAACAACGAACAGCGTGAAGATCGTGCCGACGGTCATCCCCGTGACCAAGACCATGCCGATGCTGTTGCGTGCTGCGGCGCCGGGCCCGGATACCAACACCAGGGGAAGATGTCCGAAGACTGTGGCCGCCGATGTCATCAGTACCGGCCGCAGTCTGGTCAAGGCAGCCTCACGCGCCGCGTCGAGACGAGCGAGTCCGTGGGCTTGAAGCTTGTTGGCGAATTCCACGATCAAGATGCCGTTCTTCGCGATCAACCCGACCAGCGTGATCAACCCGACTTGTGAGTAAATGTTGATGGTCGTGAAATCCAAGAACGTAAAGACCAGCGCGCCGGAGATCGCGAGCGGCACTGAGCCCAACAAGACGATCAGCGGATCTCGGAAACTGTGGAACTGAGCGGCCAGTACCAAATAAATGAGCACGACGGCGAAGCCCAGTGTGACGGTCAATGCAGCGCTCTCTTGGCGGATCTGTCTGGACTCGCCCGCATAATCGAGCATGACAGGAGGATTGCTCGCCTTCGCCGCAGCCGTTTCCAGCACCCGCAGTCCTTGATCTTTCGTGACGCCGGGCTTGACGCCGCCGAAGATGCGCACGGCGTTCCGCTGCTGAAAACGGTTCAAGGTGCGTGGCGCGGTACTCGTTTCGATGTGCGTGAATGTCGACACCGGCACCAGCTGGCCGCCCGGCGTCTTGATCTTCAAATCGAGCAGGGGACCGACGGTCGAACGGTCCTTGTCGCCCAGCTGCGGGATGACCTTATAGCTTCGATCGAAGTAGTTGAACCGGTTCACATAGGCGCCACCGAGCATGGTGCCGAGTTCCCGGCCGATTCCGGCCAGGTCGAACCCAAGATCGGCGAGACGCTCCCGATCCAGCACGACGCGCGCTTCGGGCAAATCGATCTTTAGATTTGTATCGACGTACAAGAACATGCCGCTCTGCCACCCGGCGTTCAGGACCGCCCCCGTCGTTTCGAGCAATCGCTCGATCGGCAGGTCGCTCTGCAAGAGCAGTTCGACGTCATATTGGCCCGGCGTCGGCAGAGGCGGGTCCAAACGTGGGAAGACTCGCAGACCCGGCACCTGAGAGACCAGGCCGAACATCTCACCGTACATTGCCTCAGTCGAGCGTGTCCGTTCGTGCCAGTCCTTCGCGACCAGGCCCCCAAACCCGCCCCAGGACGTCGTCAACGACCAGGTGAACTTCGTTTCCGGAAGGGACGTGATGGCTTGGACGACGTTCAGATGCTCGCGGTTGCTGGCGGCAACCGTCGAGTCCGGGGACGCTTCGAAGAACAAGCTGATGTGGCTTTGATCCTCAACCGGCGCGAGTTCTTGTCGCGAAAACAGGTACAACGGCCAGATCATGGCCATGATCAGCAATGATGCTGTCACGATTCCCCAACGCATGGTCAATGCGCCGTCGAGCAGCCAGGCGTAGACGCGGCGCGCCTCTTCGAACCGTCGGTTGACGAAGGCGGTCAACCGGCCTTCCTTCCCTTGCGGGTGGACGAACCGCGAGCTCATGACCGGCGAGAGCGTGATGGCGACGACGCCAGACAATACCACTGCTACGGCGAGCGTGATGGCAAACTCCAAGAAGAGCGAGCCGGTCAACCCGCCCTGGAATCCGATCGGCGTGTAGACCGTCGCCAGCGTGATCGTCATGGCGATGATCGGACCGAGCAGTTCGCGGGCTCCGATCAGAGCCGCATCGATCCGCGACTTGCCTAGGCGCACGTGCCGTTCCACGTTCTCGACGACGACGATCGCGTCGTCCACGACCAACCCGACCGAGAGCACGATCGCGAGCAGCGTCAGGAGATTGAGGCTGAAGCCGAACGCAACCATGAAGATAGCCGCGCCGATCAGCGACACCGGCATCGCGACGAGGGGGACGAGCGCGGTTCGGACCGAGCCCATAAAGAGGAACACGACGACTGCGACGATCAAGATCGTCTCAGACAATGTCTTCGTGATTTCCGTCAGTGCATTCCGCATGAACATCGTGCCGTCCCACACCAGCTGCATGTCGATGTCGGGGGGCAGCGTGGGCCGGATGCGCTCCATCTCGTCGACCAACCGATGCTGGACCTCGATTTCATTCACACCCGGTACCGGCCAGATCCCGAGGTACACGCCTTCCGTCTCGTTGTACTTGGCGATCATGTCGGCTTCTTCGGCCTCGCGCTCGACCTTCGCCACATCTTTTAGCCGGACGATGGCCCCGCCTCGGTCGGCGACGATCAGCTCCTCGAACTCGGCGGCGGAGCGAAGGTCGGTGTTCGCGAGCAGGTTGATCTGGGCGAAGTTTCCCTTCGTCCGCCCGACCGCGGCCAGGTAGTTGTTGCGCCGCAGCGCGTTCTGCACGTCTCCGGGCGACAGGTTGAAGGATGCGAGGCGGTCGGGATCGATCCAGATGCGCATGGCGATTTGGCGACCGCCTTCGAAGGTGACTCGCTGGATGCCGGCGAGTGTGGACAGTTGCGGCTGGAGCGTGCGCAGCAGCCAGTCCGTGACGGCAGGCACAGTTCGTTCGCTGGAGGCGAAGCTGAGGTAGAACGAAGCGTAGGGCCGGTCGGCCCGCTGCAGCTCGATCACCGGCGGCTCCGCTTCCGTCGGCAATTCCGCCCTAACTTGTTGGAGTCGTGCCGTGACTTCGGCCAACGCCGCCGTACTGTTATGGTTGAGTTTCAGGTGTACCGTGACCGTGCTGACACCGGCCCGGCTGGTTGACTCCACGTAATCGACGCCGCTGATCGCGGAGACAACTCGCTCAATCGGTGTGCTCAAAAATCCACGAACCGTTTCGGCGCTCGCGCCGTAGTAGACGGTTGTGATGATGACCGATGAGCTTTCGATCTGCGGGTACTGCTGCACAGGCAAGGACATCAACGCTCGCCAACCGACGAGGATGATCACGAGGTTGACGACCACGGCAAGGACCGGATGCTTGATAAAAATGTCTGTGAATGAGCGCATGCGGATATCCTTCTTGTGCCTTTTCGACTGAATTAATGGCTGCTGTGCAATTGACTCAGCGGTTCGCTTTACCCTGTTCCCCGATGACGGCCACCAGCACACCGTCGCGTAACTTGAAGGAGCCGGATGCCGCCACCATCTCATCGGCCGACAACCCTGTGTGGATGACGATCTCGTCGCCGACCATCGCGCCGCTTTCGACGGACCTCACATGCGCCCGCATCTTCTGCTCTTGATCCGGCGCGATGACAAATACCTGATCGCCTCCCGGCCCCTTGCGCAACGCACTGACCGGAACGGAGACCGCCTTCCGGAGGGGCCCGACCGGCACGCGCACCCGGACCGACGTGCCGGGGGCCAGCCTATGGCTTGTATCATCAACCCGCGCCCGTACCATGGCATTGCGAGTCGTCGGATCTATCCGCGCATCGAGGGCGACGATGTTGGCTCTGGTGGCCGATGCTTCTCCGGCCGCGAACACCTCGACCATCTCCCCATCCCGTAAGCCGGATGCAACTTGCTGTGCCACCGTGAAATCAACATGCACCGCATCGCTCACGCCCTGGAGCGTTGTGAGCAATGTTCCTTCGTTCAGGTATTGGCCGGGGTGAACATCGGCGATCCCGACGTGCGCCAGGAACGGAGCTCGAATCGTCTTCTTGGCGATGATCGCCTTGGTACGGGCAATCTGGGCCTGGGCAATATCCAAGTCGGCACGAGCTCGGTCGACTTCCTCCTGAGTTGTGGCGAGTTCCTGATTGAGGTTCTGCCGACGATTGAGCACCGTCTTGGCGAGAGAGGCCTGGGCTTCCTGCGCCCGCAACTCCGCTTCCTCGACGGAAACGTCGAGCGCGACCAGCAAGGTGCCGGCTTCTACGATCTGTCCCGGCGTGAGCCGGACTTCGCGGACAGTCCCGGCGAGTTCGTTCTTCAGCATGACCGAACGTAAGGCCAGAACCGTACCGATCGAGGTGGTGGTCTGTCGATGTTCAATGTCTCTGGCAGCAGCTGCCATGACCGATTCCATCGGCTCCGGTTGTCTGGCGGAAGCCTCGGCACTGGCTTGGATGGTCCCGTACTTCCATACTCCCAAGCTGGTCACGATCCCGATGATGCCGAGTAACAGCAATAAGTTGAACCACCCACGACGATTCATGATCGATACCCTCCTGCCCACTGGCCTGAATCTGACAGAGGGGATTCAGCAATGGACGTTCCAGTAAGAGTGGCGAACCGGTAAAATGTGTAACCCATGAATATAATGGTGAAATATTTATTTCGCTGGAGAAATCTTGGAACAAGAAGAAAGGCATTGCCGATGCGACTCTGCCGTCAGTTCGACAGGTGCCGAAATATCGGCGCAAATCACTCAGATTAAGGAGCGCAGAACCGAGGCTGGATGCGCACTCTCGTTCGTGGAGACGAACTCCGGAATGTTTGGAAAGCTATAGCGCCGCGATTATACCCGGTTTGTTCCTTCACGTGTATCATTGCTCTTTCGGCCAGTAGTCCCGTTGAAATTCCTTCAAGACTCCGTCAGGGCCGAACGTGAGAACCTTATTCCAACCCTGAGCACCGCCGTAGCCCCGAAACTCCCATCGCAAGACTTCTCCACCGTCTCCGGCTTTCGCTCGCTTCGTCGGCCGTCCCCATTCGCGCAGATAGTAATCTTTCGTCTTCACACCCACCTCTTGCCGCATCTGCGCGTCAAACGCCTCCCAACGTTGTTCCAAGGTCCAATAACATCCGGAGAGGAGCGGTACGGTGACAGCCAACACAACAGAGAGCAGGAAGGTCACGGACTTCATGGTACACCTCTGGAATTCATGAGAAGTCTTGAATCATGGCGCGTTCGCTATCAGCCGTGCCAGTGCCCCGTCGAGTTCAGGCGCGTCCGGCAGAACGATCCGAAACTCTCCTTCAAGCGTTTCCCGCATATCGGTCACGCTCGTAATCAGCCGCCGATCTTTACCGCCGGTTCGATGATGCACGGTCAGTTGGTTGTTGAGCAGCCCATATCGTCGATCCGGTGCCGGTCGGGCCGCCAGCAGGCCGGTCACAAACCGAGAATTCGGGTGGGTGGAGATGTACCAATTTGCCATTTCGTAATCGGGCAACAATTGCTCGGCCAAGCTGAACCGGTACAACGAGACCCAGTCGTCGCCGATTTTGACTTGCTCGATAAATTCCTCAAATTCCTGCTGGGCCTTCACCAGACGGAACGGTTCATGCGGGGTGGTTTGTTCAATATCAATTTCGAGCCGTAATGGGCCGGTCAGCGTCACCCCACCGAATCCGACATCCACAACGTAGCGCCCTCCGTCGAGATCGACCAGCAGCAACATATGACTCCGGGGCGGCACGGCTCCTTCCGGCATGTTCCATAGCACGCGCGCCGCCAGTCCGGTGACGCAAAACCCCAGCGCGTCGAGCGCATGTTTGAGCAGGAGGTTCTGCTCGAAGCAATAACCCCCGCGACCGTCCCGCACCAGCTTCTGCTGAAGCGACTCGGCATCCAAGCGAACCGGCCATCCCATCAAGGGATTCAGATTTTCAAACGGAATGGTCTCGGTGTGCAGGAGCTGGATGATCGCCAGAGTATCCAGCGTCGGACGGCGTGCTCCCTCGTAGCCGATACGCTTGAAATAGGCGTCTAAGTTGATTTTTGCCGACGGAGTCCGTTGCAGCGTTGGACTATCCATGCATGCTCCTGAGAGCCAGTACGGCTGTACCCGTCTCGTCGTGACAGGATGCGATCATGCCGTAGGCTCCGTGTAGTATACCCAAAACTTCGGCAACAAGAGGCTTATGGCGGCGACCGCGAACACGCAAGCTGCTGCGACAGATCACACGACTCACAGGGTGACGCTCACGCGTTCATGCCGGATTCAGGTTCAATGAACTGATGGATATTGGCATTCCCTGCATGGTGCTCAAGAAGCGCTTCGCCGCCGACAGGCTTGGTTTCAGCTCTACGCCACAACCAAGAATGCGGGCTTGGTTAGGACCAACCCAAACAGGAACGAGCCAAGCGCATCGGTTGTCGACTGATCAGTAGCGCTCAGAATTGAAAGGATGTCTGTGATCTTCAGGGTTTTTCAGGGCACCAGGAGAGGATCACATTGGGGTCAGAATGTTATTGTGCTCGGGGACATCCCGATATCATGAGTCGTTCTCTCAGAATTTCACTCTGATCCGATTGGTAGGTACATAACTCCTATGAGGCTTGTTCACGACGTTTTGGGAGGGAAAAATTTCGCATTGTACGTTGTCCGTATTTGTGATTAGCTGGAGCGGGAAGTCCGAAATCAGCATATCTTTGGACAGTGAATGCACAGAAGAGGCCACAGGACATGATTGAGCTGCTCTCCCGTGACCATACGATCCTTGAACGGCCCTATATGGTTTATTGTCCTTTCGGGATAGATGAGAATGGCAAGAAGGTTCAGGACGTAAGTGGTATCAGCGTGCGCGCTATGGTGACTTTTTTGGAGCAGTACGTTACACAACGTGATGGAGGCGCTGCCGGAACAGAAGCCGTGTCAAAAGCTTGTGAGTTGTTGAATAGTCGCGTTCTAGATGTCGCCTATCATGTGAACCCCAAATTCCTGCGAAATGTCTGGAATAGCTATAGTTACGAGTTCACCATGTATTTGCGAGAGTTCTGCGAACAGATCACCGGAGACCCTGAATTTCACTTTAAAATTGGGCAGGAAGGCTACCTTTTGTCGCCTCTGATGATTTTATTGCGCCCCTTAACGATTTCACAAATGTTTGCCATGCTTCCCCGTATTCTGCCGAAGTTCTCCACACAGTTCATTGTTGAAACGATTTCTTCCTCCGCAAGCGGCGGTATTGTGAAAATAAGGTTTACTGATCGCGTCCTCGAGGAGTTCGGCCCGTATCGCATGCGTTGTACCTGGATGGTCTGCCAGGGCTTAAAAGGTGCCATGACCAACACTCCTGTTAGAGTTCATGGAATGCCTCCTCTCACTCTTTATGAAAAGAGTTGCATGGGGAACGGCGATGAGGCGTGTGAAATCGATGCTTCTTGGGCGCCGGAACCGACACGAAATTGGGTATGGCCTATGGTATCTGCGTTGATAGGATTGTTCCTCTTCATCGGTATCCGACATCGATACCCAATGGTGACATCCACCGAAGCGATTCTGGTTTCCCTTCTACCATTCGGGATGTGGGCACTCGGTTTTGCAACGCAAAAGAGACTCTATTCAGTTATCCTAGAGCAGCATGAGACAGAGTACGGACGACAAGAAGAACTACGTGAGGCCTACATGGAACAACAGCAAACCAGCATGGAATTGCGACGTAAGGTCATCGAGCTGACTGAGTTGCGTGACGAACTCCAGACTCTGAACCTTGGTCTAGAATCTCGAGTTCAATCCCGGACAGCAGAGCTACAAGCCGTGAACGCGAAGTTGATCGAGATGGACCAGGTTAAGTCACGATTTATCGCGCATGTGTCTCACGAACTACGTACCCCTCTGACGAGTATGACGGGCTTTACCGAGAACATGCTTGATGGCATCACCGGCTCTCTGAATGACAAACAAACACATTCTTTGAAACGGATCGCAGCTAATGCGGGCCATCTCGGTCGGATGATCGACAACCTTCTTGACCAAGCCAGCATCGAGGCCGGAAAGATTCGTCTGTCGCTCATGGAAGTATCGTTGTCTGCCGTGATTGTTGAAGCCGTCGACCAGATGCGACCCTTGCTTGAGGAAAAACATCACATCATGAATGCAAGAATCGATGATGATGTGACGGCCTGGGTCGACCCGGATAAGATCAGCCAAATTGTGACGAATCTGGTCTCCAACGCGATCAAATATACTCGAGAAGGTGGGTGCATCGGTATCCGGCTTTTACGCACCAATGAATATGCGACGGTAGTCATCTCTGATACCGGTGAAGGAATTCCAGCTGAATTGGTCCCCTGCTTGTTTGACCCGTTCTTCCGTGTGAATCGTTCGGAGAAAAACATCGTAAAAGGTCTTGGGCTTGGCCTCTCGATAGTGAAACAGTTAGTTGAGTTGCACGGTGGACATATTGATGTGCAGAGTACGCCACATCAAGGAACAGAATTTCGATTCACCGTACCTTTGATTCAAGCCCCCGCTGTCATAGGCGTTCCGCAGAACGTTACGAGGCGCACAATTCTGGTCGTGGACGACGATGCTGATATTCGACAGATGTTGAGCGACCGTTTGGAAGCGAGCGGATATGATGTCCTCTCCGCCCGTGATGGTGCAGAAGCTCTTGATGTGTTGGCCCTACGCTCGATTCACGGCATGATTCTCGATATAGGGATGCCTGGTCTTGATGGTCTAGACGTATTGGCACGAATCCGAGCGAACCACGCGTACTTGCCTATTGTGATGATCACAGCCGCTGCATCGGAAGGGCGGGCTTCTGCAGCCATGCTTGCCGGTGCCCAGGCCTATCTCCTCAAGCCGCTTAATGGAAGCCAGTTTCAGCAGGCCGTTGACCAATGGTTCGGCGCTACCGTTGGTAATACGTAAGGTTGCATGAAGAACTGCGGTGCAGGGAAACTGAGCATCAGCCACTGTTTCATGCAGAAGTCACCGTGGATGAAGTGAGGATAAAATGGGACAGGCAGGATTTTCTCACAATAGGGTCAGCAACTGTCTGTGCTGTCAAGAGTTGAACTGGGCGTTTTTTGGTTCACCCATGAAAATTTGTCGCATACAATTGGCGTAGGAACGACGATCGCCAGTGAGTCCAGGCTCTCCTATGCCTCGACACAGGCCGGTTTCATCCCGTGAGTCCATGGCGTCCCACTCTTGACCATGGCGTTGAGAATCGTGAGCAGCTTCCGCAGCACGCCGTCAGCGCCAACGTCTTTGCTTTGCCTGCCTGACAGAATCGCTGATAGAACGCTCGAATCAGGGGATTCCTCCGCGTAGCCACGAGCGCGGCCATATCGAGCGCGGCCCGGACATGAGCCCGCCCACCCCAGATCATCCGCCGCCCCTTGAGGGTGCCGCTGTCGCGTGGAAACGGAGCGACCCCGACTCAGGCGGCCACTTCTTTGCGCGTCAAGGTCCCCAGCTCGGGGAGATTGGCGCAGCGCGTCGCGGTGAGCGCCGACCCAAGTTGGTATTTCAATGGACCGTCCGCTTAGAAGGCTGATGGCCTAAACCAGCCTGTCTAGAAAATTGTAGTTTGTCCCAAGCACGTGGGGTTTCAGGCAGGCTCACCACTGAGATAAGCCTGCCATGGTGATCTCTCGACGGATGAGGTCATGAGCGGGTTCAGCTGAACTACTTCTTCTTGCCTATTGTTCCTTGCAGGAGAGATTTCCATTCGTCCCGGTTGACGGACGGCATCGTCGTAATCTCAATATGACCCATCGAGGCATTCAATACTGCTGCTTTCATGGCCGCCTTATTATCTGGAAAGTCCCAAATGGCGACGACGTCGTATTCGCCCAGGCAATAGTAGGCCTGGATCAGCTTGCCGCCGAGCGTCTGGGCGTTCTTCTTGACCATGTCGGCGCGTTCAATCCCTTTGTCTTTCATGGTTTGAAGACCGTGCTGCGTGAACTTGATGAGGCTGACGTAACTCGGCATGGTAAACCTCCTTGGTGGGTCGACGCATAGGGAGCGTCGGGTTGCGGGATTTTAGACGCTTTCGGACGGCCAACACAAGCGAGAAGTCACGTGGATGGTTAAGTTCGGAATCCACATTCTTTACGACCGTCTCTCCCTGCAATCGCTGATATACCGCTGTGACCAGCTTGGCGACGAGTTCCCACAGCTTCTTCCTCCGGTCGTACGATATGTGGGGGAGTCGTTCATGGTGCAAGCCGGATCGCGGCGGGCTGGGCTAGGCTTTGTCCCCATTTCACGGTAGTCCGCAGTCTGGCTGGCGTGAGCTGAGGCGAGGCGTGACGGTTTCAGGCAGGGTTCTGCCGCTTTGCGGTCCCATGCGGGATACGAGAGCGCTTCGTTCGAAAGTGGACCAGATCCTTCGAGAAGAGCACATCCAGCGTCCAGTCCAAGGCCACAAGCACTTTCTTCTCAAAGCGAGGCAGTTTCAGCAAGTAGATTGTCCGCCACAGCCACCAGGCGATGAAGCCAGAGAAGTTCACGCCGAGAATGTTCGCGACCCCGGTCCGCTTCCCGATGGGCGCCAGGAGCCCGAGCGTCGAGTAGACGAAGGGCTTCATGCGCTCCCCTCGCAGGGTGGCCAGGATATTCCGCGCCGCCACTCGCCCTTCACGCAGCGCATGTTGCGCGGTCGGGGGGTGGGAGCCACCGGTCTTGAGATCCGGCACGAGCGCACAGTCGCCGAAGGCCCAGAGGCCCGACCAGCCGGGCACTTCCAGGTACTCGTTGACGAGGACCCGGCCTTTCGTTTTCGGACAGGGCAGGGTGTCCAAGAGGGCATGCGGGCTGGTGCCGGCGGTCCAGACCAGCGTATTGGTCGGCACCGTCGTCCCATCGCTGAGGGTGACGTCGTGGTCCGTCACGGCGGTGACTTTACAGTGCGCATGGATTTCCACCTGCTGCTCCGCGAGTTTGCGCTGCGCATAGGCGCCGAGTTCCTCTCCCAGTTCCGGCAAGATGACCTTGCCCGCACTGACCAGAATGATCCGCAGCATGTCCGCCCGCAGATGCGGAAAGAACTGCACCGCCTCCCGCAGAAAGTCATTCATGGCCGCGATGGTCTCGACCCCGGCAAACCCGCCGCCGGCCACAACGTAATTCAGGAGGGGCGCCCGGAGTGACGCCCCGCACTCATAGTCCGCCTCTTCCAGGTTTGCGATGAGGTGGTTGCGCAGCACAATCGCATCATCCAACGATTTCATGGTGAGCGCCCGGTCTGCCAAGCCGGGGATGTTGAAGAAGTTCGTGGTGGACCCGAGGGCCAGCACCAGGTGGTCGTAGGGCAGCGAGTGGCAATGGACCTCGTGCCCATGCGACAGACCGACGCGCTTGTGCGCGAGATCGATGGCTTCGATCTCGCCATGAAAAAAGGTCACGCGACGCAACAGCCGGCGGATTGGGCTGACGATATTGGTGATATCCAGGTCGCTCGCCGCGACTTCATGCAGCATCGGGGTGAAGAGGAAAAAGTTGTCCTGGTTGACGAGGGTGACGTCCAAGTCGGCGCCGCGCGCCAGGGCGCGTTCGAATTCCAACGCGGCATACATCCCGCCGAAGCCCCCACCCAGAATCACCACGCGTGGCTTGCCGTTTAACATCGTCATGCCACCACCCAAATCGCAAATCCCTTGGCGGCGTGCAGGAGATGGTCGGTTGTGCCGCCGCCGAAGATCTGTTTGATCCGCGATATTCCCTGCCGTCCCACGGCAATGGTATCGTGATGCCCGCTGCGGGCCTCTTCGAGGATGTTTCTGGCAATATCGTCGTCATGACCATACTTCACCGCCACGCGGTTCATGTCGAACCCGGATTGTGCCAGTGTTTCGCATGCCTCCTTCAGGACATGACATTCGGATTCCCGCTCCTTCTGAATCCAGGCGTCCTGCTCATTGCGCAACTGTACGCTCAATTGCGCCTCGACCGCTGGATTCTCCGATCCACCATGTTCCAGGAACCTCCGCGGCATGGGTTTGAGCACATGAAAGAGGGTGATGACGGCGTTGGGCGTTCGGCTCAGCAGAGATCCGACATACTGGACCACGCGATGGGAGTTTTCGGACTCGTCCACAGCCAGCAGAATTCGCCCAGCGACCGATAGATTTGTCTCCTTGTCTACACTCTCTGCTTTTTGCTCTACCTCTTGAAGCATGGACACACCTCCTTGGCACGTTTTATCTAGAGTTATGCCATCACAGTTGTGCGGCATGAGTGTTTGAAGCTCTCCTTGAGTCGAACAGCGACATTCTCTTTGTACGACCTACTCCATAGATGAATAGAATTATCTTGGTCGAGAGCACAGTTGTTCAAGACAGTCGGCTTATCTCACCCCCCCTTCAACCCCGGCATGACGAACCACACAATTCCCAGCACTACGAACCACAACATCAGCCCAAACGAGCTGACCGCACTGACCATCACAAGACAACAGAGGAGGATAAGCGACACCCGGTCTTGACCTCACATGAATTCACACACCACTGCCCGCACGGATTCCCGTTCCACTCTCTGAGTCATGGCCAAGCTCAGCATGCTCAACAGGATGTCCGTGTCAGACGACTTTCGAACCCAGGCAAAAGCTCTCAGTGCCTGCGCCAGGTCGTACATATCCCAGTCGACTTCCGTGAATAGAATGATCGGTGGCTCGGGCCAGGTCGCTCGAGATTGCTTCAGGAGATCGAGCCCATGAAGATCAGGAACGTGCGAGTCGATGACGACTGCATCAAAGTGGCGAAACTGCATCTCGTATAGTGCGTGAATCCCATCAGGCACCTGCACAACGACAAATCCCTCCTGCGCTAGTATTGCGTCGAGAGGCAGTAGCGTTGTCTCGGGATCATGGATGAGTAGCAAACGTTTCCCATAGCCGATCATGGTCTTCTCCTCTCCGATGGCGTGCTGCGATTCGGCCGCTCCACTGCACCGTCGTTCCTCTCTCCCAGCGAACCTGCCTGCATCGAACTTTCAATCTCGTCGCAATGACAGTAGGGACCATCGATTACCGCCCACCCGCAGACCAATTCGTCCATCGCAGCGGCAAGATCGGCTGCCGACATTCCTCCGCAACGTGGACAACTCATCCCGCTCCTTTCCTTCGATCATCTCACCCGAGGAGACCTGTGCACTAGTCGGCCTGCAGAGGCTCCAAGAGGTTGTGAGCACCGAAAAGCCATGGACTGTAGTAAACACCATCGCCCCACTCAGAAGGATAGGACCAAGGCGCTCGTGCATGTGGGAGTCGGCTGGAGTTGGCTGTGGGAATTGTCCGACAGGGTAGCGACTCGGCAGAGTAGGGGCGTTATGGGTGGAGGGATACTGGCGGTGAACTACGTCGTGAGGACAGAGAGGGGTCGGCTGTCGTGATCATTCCACGAGGTGATGTTGTACCGCGTAGCGCGCCAGGTCTGCATTGGTCTTGAGATTCAGCTTCTCTAGGATGCGGGTACGGTAGGTACTGATGGTTTTGATGCTGAGGGACAGTTGGTCGGAGATCTCCGTGATCGTACTGCCGCCGGCAATCAGACGAAACACCTGGTCTTCGCGATCGGACAAGGAATTGTGAGGCGGTCGCTCGTGGTCGCTCTGTTGATGAAGGTGCGAGGCCAGGAGTTCAGCCGTCTTGGGTGTGATGTATTTCCCTCCGCGCGAAACCACCTTGATGGCCTGCACCAATTCTTGGGGAGCGCTTTCCTTCGTCAGATAGCCGGCTCCACCGGCACGTAACACACGTACGGCAAACTGGTCCTCCGGATGCATGCTCAATACCAACACGGGAAGGTTTGGGAAGAGCCGTTTCAGTTCGTGCAACCCCTCCAACCCGCCGCGTCCCGGCATGGTTAAATCCAATACAACTACATCCCAGCGGCGTTGCTGTGCTTGCTCGACCAACTCATGGACGTTCGAAGCCTCACCGATCACGGCTCCGGAAAACTCATCGGTGAGAATCTGCGTCAGACCTCGGCGCAGGTACGGGTGATCGTCTGCCAGGAGAATGTTAATCATCGCTTGTCGGAGATCGCGGCATCCTGACGGTGACCGTTGTTCCGATTCCCGGCCTGCCCTGAATGTCGAACGCACCGCCCTGCTGTTTGGCACGTAGACGCATCCCCAGCAGGCCGAATGCTTTCGGCCCGGACTTTTCATCGGGGGTGATGCCTTGGCCGTTGTCCCTGATTTGCATGATCACATGGTCGCGGGTTTCTTCCAGTCTGATGTCCACATTGCTAGCATGGGCATGCCGAGCCACGTTCGTCAAGACCTCCTGGAGGATGCGAAAGAGCGCGGTCGATTGCTGATCCCCCACACCAATCCGGTCCGGCGAAATACTGGTCGTACAGGCAATTCCGGTCCGATGGCGAAACTCACGCGCTTGCCATTCAACCGCGGCTTCCAGGCCGAGTTGATCCAACACACCGGGCCGTAACGTCGTCGCGATCTCCCGCACCGATTGAATGGTGGAATCCACGAGCTCCAGCGACGAAGCCAATCGTGACAGGACAGCAGATGGCTCGAACGAGCCGTTCGATTCCATAATTTGCTTGTAGACCCACGATACATCCAGTTTTAAGCCCGTCAAGGCCTGCCCCAGCACATCATGAGCCTCCAACGCGATCCTTCCTCGTTCTTCTTCACGCACCGACTCCAAGCGAACTGCCAGCGCCGCAAGTTGGTTGCGGGAATTAAGCAGCGCCTCCTCTCCGCGCTTTCGATCAGTGATATCCATCGAACAGCCGACGATGCCGATTGGAGCACCGCTGTCATTCCGCAGCAAGACGAGCGACAGGTGGGCAACCCGTAGTGCTCCGGACTTGGTGCGTCTCCGGATTTCGACCTGATGGGTCCCTTTGGCCTTGACAGGAGTAAGCACGTCACGTTCCAGGAAGTCGCTGTCCTCCATTGGGTAGACAAATGAGATATGTTTGCCGAGGGCCTCGTATACCGTATATCCAAGCAATCGTTCCGCCCCGTGATTCCAGCTCGTCACATAGCCGTTCATATCAACCGTGATCACCGTTTCTTGGATTTGATTGATGATGTCGGCCTGTCTCCGAATCAGTTCATCCGTTTGTCGTTGTGCGGTGATGTCGGCGAAGAGGCCGACGAGTTCTTGAGAGGTTCCATCTGACCGTCGGATCAACACCGCTTGGTCACGGAACCAGCGGTACTGGCCGTCGTATGTCTGCCAGCGGTACTCAGTCGCCAGTGCGCCGGTTTGGGACAGGTTGTTGAACTCCGCCAGAGTCTTCTCTTGATCGTCGGGATGGAGCCGCGATGCCCAAAGGGATGAGTTATCCACAAAACTGTTTGGTGGATAACCGGTCACCGTCTCACTGTTCTCGCTCACCCACAAGGCCCCATAGTCTCCCGAAGGCCTCGCGGAATACATCACAATGGGCAAACTGCGCAAAATTAAGGCTTGGCGGGCGTGCCCCACCATGACGGCTGTCTCAGCCTGGCGGCGTTTCGCCAAGTCGTAAAAGATCACGAGCCCTCCGCCGCCGGCAAGGACAATGGTCAAGAGGGTTCCACCAAAAATGAGCGACAATGTGAACGCAGCAGCGCTGTCTGTGTGCTTCGACCAGCCGGCCAGTAACATCTGCTCCTGCTCCCGCATCTTCCCGAGCACGACTTTGATCTTATTCATCGTCTCTGTACCGGCGTCGAGATGCGCCTTCATCTCATGGATGTCTATCTTGTCAACATCCCTGAGGTCGATGACTGTTCGGGATTGTGTCAACCTCAAGTCGATCAGACGGTGCAACGTCAGCACGTGTTCTCGCTGAACCTGACTGTCCAACGTCTGGGCAGCAAGGGTGCGCAAGACTGCCTCTATGGTCTGACGCTTTTCACGAGATGATTGTAGGTATTGCCGTTCACCTGTCAGCAGATCGATCAGTTGCCTGGATTCCAAGTCCTCTAGGAGGAGAAGCAGCTGCTCAATCGTTTCTCTGATCTCATGCGTTTGCACGACTCGGGATTCATGATCGATGAGGTCAGCCGCACTACGATAAGAAACGATCCCGATTCCAAGCAAGAGAATGAACGCAGCGCCGAGGCCCACCGCAAGCTTTTTCTCAAGCGAAACCTGGATCAGACGTTCAAACATTGACCCGCCTCCTTGCACGTGCGCGGAGTAAGACGGTCGCTAAACACGTGCGGCGTCTCCTGTCGTAGCCTGAGTCACATCCACGCTGTCAGGGTTCACGAAACATTGCTCAGTACCGATGCCGGCGTGGCGGAATTCGATTGCCGCTTCCACGGCGAGACATTGTGGCTCAGTCGAATTTCTCTGACCTACCCGACGAACGCCGAAGCCTCATCACCATGATTAGCCCCACCACGATCATCAGGGCTCCCATGCCGATCCATCTGAACATCTGGTGAAGGGTTGTGGAAGAGGTCACCCATTCCTCACCAAGCAGATAGCCCGCCGTGATAAACGTGGCGGACCAAAGGATCGCGCCGCTGTAGGCAAAAATCGCAAAGGTGGGATATCGAAGTCCGGATGCACCTAACATCAGTGCGCCCAGATGCCGCAGACCCGGTACAAAGTAGGCAACAAGGAGTCCATACTTTCCCCATTGGCTGACCCACTGCTGCGCAGTACGAAAGCTGGTGTGGTCGATATGGAGCCATGGCCCTACTGTCGTGGGGACGCGTGCCCCCAAGAGATGACCCAGGCCGTAACTGATCGTGATCCCACAGGCGCTGCCCACCACAGCGGCTGACAGTGAGAGCGCTGTCGACAATTCACCTTTAAAACTCAAATAGCCGACAAAGAGCAGCAGCGTTTCATCGGGGATTGGGAGGCCGACAATCCCTAGCATGAGGAGGAGGACAATGGCAGGGTATTCATAGTTGTGAACCCAAGCTAGCATTGTCTCCATGATGTTCCGCTCACTGTCTGTTAATCGATCCACACCGGCTGGGATGGCTTCGCCAGGTTCCCAGCCGGTGTCGGCATGAGACCATTGTATACCGACTGCGAGGGCGGTTGTTGTTCACGAATGTCGATGGTGACAAGACCGACGATAGTCAGACCGGACCAATGGCTGTAGGAACCGGTGGATGTTTGGTCTGTCCTTACGACGATCCAAGATCATCCTCCTTCGTGATCGCTTAGGTTAAGCGGAAGGGGACGAAGGTATGAGCGGGCGATGCGTTACGTGCAACCGGAGGTCTCCGCCCCGCACTGCTTGCTGCGCGATGACGGCCTCAATAGCAGAAGTCGATTTTGATAGAGCAGGGGCTTGGTAGACGCTGTGAAAAACGTGAGGTTCGAGGCTACCTCACGCCGGCTATTTGAGCTGCACGGCCATGCATCCGACGGTCACGCACGGGGCCGATAAGCAGAGGATTCAGGCCAACCTGGTAATGCTTGTCAGCGGTCATGCAATAATCCCCAGATGTGGTCAATGAATTCTCCCCACCCTCTCACCGAAGGAGGGATGTGATGGAACTTGACGATAGCAAGGAGACAACGATCATACCGTCCCAGGTAGACCACACTCGGGAGGTATGTATGGTGGATCAAGAGCGGTGGGCGGAGATTCGACGGTTGCGTCATGAAGAGCGGGGATCCATTTCAGGGATTGCGCGGCGGTTGGACCTGGATCGGAAGACCGTGCGGCGCAGTCTGCAGCAGACGACGTGGCAACCCTATCGCCGAGCGGCGATGACGGAGACGCTGCTGACCGCCCATGCCGACTTTGTGCGGACCCGTGCGTCGCAGGTTAATTATTCGGCGCGGATTCTCTATCAGGAACTGCGAGCGAGCCACGAGTACATCGGCAGTTATGAGACGGTGAAGCGAGGGGTGGCGCCGCTGCGTGAGGGTCAGCTGCAGGCGGAGCGGGCCCTCCTCCGCTTTGAGACACCGCCGGGCCAGCAGAGTCAGATTGATTGGGGCCAAGCCACCGTGCCCTTCCGCGCCGGCCCGACGGTGGTGCACGTGTTCGTGTTGACGTTGGGGTTCAGCCGACGTGGGTTCTATTACGCCTGTGCCGATGAGCGGCTGGCGCAGTTTCTCGAGGCCCATGAACGGGCTTTTGCGCATTTCGGTGGCCACACGCGAGAGCATCTGTATGACCGACCGCGAACCGTCTGTTATGCGGATGAGACGGGGCGGCGGCTCTGGAATCCCACCTTCAAAGCCTTCGCCGACTATTGGGGCTTTGAGCCGCGCGTGTGTCGGCCCTATCGGGCCCAGACCAAGGGTAAGGTCGAATCCGGCGTGAAATATCTGAAACGGAACTTTCTGCCGGGACGAACGTTTGTCGATCTGGTGGACTTTCAAACCCAACTTGACGAATGGACCGCGACAATTGCCGACCGCCGCATCCATGGCACGACGCATGAGGAGCCACTCGTCCGGTTTGCGCGAGAACGCAACCACCTGGTCCCGCTGGCGGACCAGCGCGCCTTCCAGCAGGAGGCGCGCGTCTCACGGATCGTGGCCGAGGACTATTTGGTCAGCCTGGCGACGAACCGCTACTCCGTGCCCTTCCGGCTCATTGGTCAGCGGGTTGAAGTGCAACGACGGGGGGACACGGTCCACATCTTTCACCGTGACCAAGAGATCGCGACGCACCCGGTGCTCCCGGGCCAGCACCAATTCCGAATCCAGCCCGAGCACGGCCCTGGAGCCAGTGCGCGTCTCGCCCGCCACCGTCGGTCCACGGTGAGCGATCGGTCCCCTCGCCCCGATGCCTTGCCGGAGGTCGAAGTGCGGGATCTGGCCTGGTACGAGGCGGTGTGTGAGCGCACGGCGTCGCAGGAGGGGCGGCCATGAACGCGGCGCAACTGGAACGGCTCCGTGACCAACTCACGCGCCTACGGCTCTTGAAGAGTCGGGAGCGGCTGGAGGCCCTCTTACAAGAAGCGGCCGTCAAGGAGCTGCCCTATGCCGACTTCCTCGACCAGGTGCTCGGCGAAGAAGTCGCGTCCAAGACCGCGAAGAACATTGCGATGCGGACGAGTTTGGCGCGATTTCCATTCGTCAAGAGTCTGGAGGTCTTCGACTTCAGCTACCAGCCTTCGTTGGATAAGAAGCAGATTCAGCAGGTGGCGACCTGCCACTTCATCGAGCACGGCGAGAATGTCGTGATCTTGGGGCCGCCCGGTGTGGGCAAAAGCCACCTGGCCATCGGGCTAGGGCTGCAAGCCATTGCCCAGGGCTATCGGGTGTTGTTCACGACAGCCGCCGCCATGATCGCTACGCTGACTCGGGCGCTCACGGAGAATCGGCTGGAGGACAAGCTGAAGCTCTATACCATTCCCCGGTTGCTGATCATTGATGAGATCGGCTATCTGCCCATTGACCGCACCGGGGCCAACTTGTTCTTTCAGCTCATCTCACGCCGCTATGAGAAGGGGCCGATGATTTTGACCAGTAACCAGAGTTTCGGGGCTTGGGGCGAGGTGTTTGGCGACCGGGTGCTGGCGACTGCGATCCTGGATCGGGTGCTCCACCACGCGATCACCATCAACATCCGGGGCCATTCCTACCGGCTGAAGGAGAAACTCAAAGCCGGACTTGTGCGGGTCGAAGAAGCGTCAACGACAACCTAACGGGGTGGGGAATTTTCGATGACCATAACTGGGGCAATTTGGATGACCCTTGACAAATGCTCACCTGGCGCAAGCCGATCCCTTATGCGAAGCAGCGAGCGAGGACCAGCCAAGCTCGCAAAGCCAGCCTGCTGGCCGAAGAGAGGGTTGGACGAATCCGGTTCGAGGGCCACTGCTAAAGGTAGTCAGAGTACTCCAGCCTCGCCGCCTCGATCGGTTCCACCTCAGAGGGCAGACCCACAACACCGGCACATCTCACCGTTTCGCGGATGCGAGCCTCTAGCGTTTGTACGCACAGGCGAAACTTAATTTTGTTGAAATGTGCCAGTTTATTGTGGAGCTACGACAAGGTACAGACCCCCAATGAAAGGCTGTTCTCTTTCATGTCTGTGAGCAGACTGGCGCTCCAGCGAGGAATGCTCCCCTCGGCAGGCTCACTGCCTGGTGATACCAAGTAAGTTGGTGAGCAAAGCCGTGATTGCAACAACGACTCCGATGCCGATAAACCCGTAAATCATGATTTTTATATGGTCCATACGCACCTCCTTGTTAGGGCCGCATCATGGCATAAGCAGCCTTCATCATACAAGGCCTTACAGTTCAATATACCCCGAAAGTTGTTTCCACCTGGATGCCCATTCCACCATAGACATTCTAGGGTAAATACCCTCTTGATTATTGACCTGTATCCTGGGTGTATCCTTTTCGGATAGTCCTGTATCGGAACAGATACCGGTAAAAGTCCTAGTCGGAAATCAGACTGATCCTCCTTCACATCTGTCTCGGCGATCACTACGAGTGCAACCACAAGTCATTCCTTGTGTTTGACCGTTTTCCCAGACATCGCTCCACAGAGCCTGTCCGATACGTTGCATGCGTCCATGTCTTGCATAAGCGAAAGGGTCTGAAGAAGGAACAACCTAGGAGCAGCCGGGAGGACACCATGAGACGCTCGGGTAGGGCATTGCGCGTGATGGCGTGGTGTTATAGGGCATTGAACCGTATGGTCCCGTGGCACCGATTGCCGAAACTGCTGGGGCTTCTCAACCTGATCGCCCTTCAGCACGACCTTCGGCGATGGAATTTATACGACACGACCCCGTTTGCAGAAAACACGGGCAAGCGATGTCCATTTCATGCGACCGATCTTTCGGCACGACGGGCGGAGGGATCGCATAATGACCTGCAATACCCTTCGATGGGACAGGCAGGAACGCCGTTCGGCCGCAACTGTCCGTTGAATGCGATCCCAGTCTCGCAAGACCCCGGTGGCGAGAACCCCAGTCCCAAGACCGTCAGCCGTGTGCTCTTGACACGCACACAGTTCATTCCGGCCACCTCGGTGAATCTGCTCCTTGCCGCCTGGATTCAGTTTCAGGTGCATGACTGGTTCAATCATAAACGAAGCGATTACCCGGATACGCCGATTCGCTTAGGACCAGGCGACGAATGGCATGAGGACCCGATGATGGTCCGCAAAACCAACGAAGCGCCACGCTCGCGGGGCTGTCCCGCCTCCATGCCGGTCTTCTTAAACACCGGAACGCACTGGTGGGACGGATCCCAACTGTACGGAAGCGATGTCACCCGCCAACAGCTGGTCCGCGGTGAGGAGCAGTATGGCAAGCTCATGCTCATCGACGGACGCCTCCCATCGATGGCAACCATCGACGCGGACCAGCCAGGTATTGATCTCACGGGCTTCAACGACAATTATTGGATTGGCCTCAGCATGTTTCACACGCTTTTTGCGCTGGAGCACAACGCGATCTGCGAAGCCCTGCACGTCAGCTATCCGTTATGGACCGATGAACAACTCTTCCAAAAAGCCCGCCTGATCAACAGCGCCCTCATGGCCAAAATCCACACCGTGGAATGGACGCCCGCATTGCTGCAGCACCCAACGGCCGATCGCGCGATGCGGATCAATTGGTGGGGCGCGTTCGGAGAACAGATTCGCAAGCGATTCGGGCGATTGAGCGACAACGACGTGTTGGGAGGACTTCCAGGGTCTCCCACGGATCATCATGGCGTTCCCTATTCCCTGACCGAGGAGTTTGTCGCCGTCTATCGGCTGCATCCATTGATTCCCGACGACTATCGGTTCAACTCGCTCACAGACCCGACAGCTTGTCACTACAAGAGCTTCAGAGAAGTCGAAGGCAACAACACGCGCCCCCTGATGGATCAGCTGGGCGTCGAGAACCTGTGGTTCTCGTTCGGTCTGGCACATCCCGGGAAACTCACGCTGGGCAACTTTCCTCGCTTCCTTCAAGATTTCAAGCGGATCAAGCTGCTTCAGGACGGCAAGGAGGAGATCCTGGATGTGGCCGCGATCGACGTCTTCCGGGATCGTGAACGGGCGGTGCCTCGGTACAACAACTTCAGACGCATGTTGCGCATGCGCCCTGTCCGGAGCTTCGAAGAGTTAAACCGTGAATGGGCGAAAACACTCCGGGATGTGTATGACAATGATGTTGAGCGCATCGACACCCTGGTCGGGTTGCTCGCTGAAGAGCCGCCTGAGGGCTTTGCGATCAGCGACACTGCATTTCGTATCTTTACGCTCATGGCGCCGCGGAGGCTGAAGAGCGATCGGTTCTTCACGGCTGATTTTCGCCCGGAGGTGTATACCCCCATGGGAATCGATTGGGTGCAGATGAACGACCTGACGAGCGTCCTGCTTCGCCACTATCCGACGCTCGCTCCGGCCCTACAGGGATTGGGCAATGCGTTTTTCCCTTGGCATAACATTCACGAACCGGCTGGACACAAACCGACCTGATTGAGGAGCCTCGACCGCTGGAAGCGGCGCAAACCCATTGGCTCCTTCTCGTGAAGGAGGCTGGCTTATGTCGTTGATGACCACATTACAATGGACCATTCGGAAGGGATTCTGGAACTTCGTGGCGAAGAGAAAATATAGACGCAATATCCCGATGGTGGTCGATCATCCTCATCGAACGCCTGCTCGTCTTCAATTGATCCCTTTGGTACAGGTGTATCCGAGCATCCCGATCAGCGATATTTGGATCGCCGATCATCCACTACAAGACGAGGGCCGCGCCAAGCGGGGAATGCTACGGCGATTGTTGACCAGGCTGTATCCGAAATTCTTTCCAGAAGAACTGGTCCTGCGCGTTTTAGCATGGCTCTATACCACCACATGTGGTCCTATGCAGCCGGGCCGCCCCGAGATTCCGGCTGATCCCTATGTCGCCCTGGATCAAGCCTATACCAAAGGACACCGCCGGACGGTGATACACACGTCGGCAGCGTTGACCCTTGATCCGAAGAGAACGCTGAAGCCGCCCACCTTGCCGCCCGAGCTGGAACAGTTCCCGGATCTCGGTATGCTGGCCTTGCGGGGGCCTTATGCCGGTTACTTGAAGAAGGTGAAAGGTTCTCGTGCACAGTACGAGTGGGATTTGCGTGAGCTCTCATCGTACGAGTCATATCCAGACCTCTACGAACCCTGGGCTCACGTGCTGTTCCAATTCCATGAGCAAGACGCCTCGCTCAAACCCTGTCGGATTGAATGTCAACTTGGAACGATTGTCCCGGACGATCCTGAGTGGCCGCTTGCATCGCGCATTGCTGTCTGTGCCGCCACGACCCATACCGCCCTCGTACGGCACTGGACCTGGACCCATTTGGTCGGCGGGGAGCTCTTCGCGTTTGCGACCCGCACAAAACTGAGCGACTCTCATCCGCTTTACCGACTCCTCTGGCCGCACCTGGTCGGGACACAGGCCAGCAACCGGCTGGCGACGTTAGGTCAACTGGTGCCGGGCGGCGATTTTGAAGCAGTCTACAGCTTGACCTACAAAGGCCTCTGTCATTTGATCAGCAAGTCGACCGCAACCTTCCGGTTGGGTAGCTTCGATCCCAGGGAAGACCGGCATCATCGCGACATGGGGGGAAGAGTTCCTACCCCGACACTCGACAATTGCAAGCGCCTGTTTCGAATCATGCAGGCCCATGCGTACCGGTACTTCCGGCTCTACTACACCGACGAGGCGATACGGTACGATGAACAGATACAAGACTGGGTCGGCGAGTTGGACCGATTGCTTCCAAACGGTCTCGGGCTCCCCCCGGTCAAGCTGGGATGTGCCTCGCTCGCCAACGTGGTCGCCAAACTGATGTATATGGAATGCGTGCACCATGAGCAGGTCGGCACGCACTGTTGGAACTATCAATTATGGGCACACACACATCCGGTGCGTGTCTATCGCGACAATCGCCGTGTACCTGAAGACGTCTACCAACGATTGGTCAACACCAACTATATTCTCAATATTGTGCGCACCCCCTTGTTGAGCGATTTGACGAATCTGGCGCTGGAGGGCGAGCGAATGGAAGAAGCGGAGCGAGTCTTTCGAGTCTTTACGGATCGGCTCCGAGCCGTAGAGCATGCGATGGAGCAGGAGCCGTGGGCTTCATGGAAGATCTACCCTGTCCAACTTGAGGTCAGCATTAATGCCTGATGTATCGGCAAGCCCGCTTGCTGCCGACGCCCTTGTGTCGGACAGCGAGGAGCAGAAGGAGTTGTTGACTCTGGAGCACACGATCCTCGATCGTCCGCTGATGAAATTTCGGCCGTTTGGGAAGGATGAGCAGGGGCAGAAAATTTCCGACGTGAGCGGAACCCTCGTCGTGTCTGCGATCCAACATCTCGAACATTGTGTGGAAAAATCCAGCGGAGCGGCGGCTGTCCAGACTGTCGAACAGTTATGCCGGCTGCTCAATGGACGTATTCCGGATCCTTCCTACCATGTGACGCCCGCATTTTTGCGAAAAGAATGGAACAGCTATTCCTATGAATTCTTGAGCTATCTGCGGGAATTCTGCAAGCAGCTCTCGGGTGATCCGCAGTTTCATTACAATACCGGCCTGACCACCGTCATTTCCCCGGTGTTTCGAGTTCTGGGGCGCCCGTTTACCCTTGCCCAGTTCTCCAAGCTTGCGTTGTACTGGACCCAACGGTACACGCAGGGGACCGTCGAGTGCGAGATCGCCGACGTCACAAATTGCTCGATGATCTATCGGCTTCGTTTTACCGAGCATACGCTGAAGCAGTTTGGACCGTATCTCAAAGCCTGTGCCCATCAGGTCTGTGCTTCGACCAAGGGACGAATAGTGGCGGCTCCGTCGCTCATTCACGGAGGACCGCCCGCAAGAGTGACGGATCGGACTTGTATCGTCGACGGGGCACCCTGGTGTGAATGGGAGGTACGCTGGCAGCACGAGCCGCGACAAACATTTTGGTCTGCTTGGACTTTCGTGCCGGGAGTCGCGGCGTGGCTGTACCTCCATTATTTCTATCCCATGGTGTCCGGAATCGAGGCGTTGTTGTTGGCGACGGTGCCCACCTTGGCGGCGGGAATGTTGTCCGAATCCCGTCAACGGGCCGCGAATCGCAAACGCGAGTCGTTAATCAACGAGCAAACGCAGTTTGTCGAAGAACGGTACACAGAACTCAAGGACGCGTACCTCGATCAGGAACAGACCCGTGTCGAACTCCGTCGCAAAGTGAGTCAGCTTACCGCGCTCCACCGCGCAGGCCTCTCGTTCGGATCGACGCTCGACCGCGAACCACTAGTGCAGACCGTCCTGGAGACCCTCATCCAGGATCTCCACTACGATCGAGCCATGATCAGCTTTTACGACCCGGTACGTCGGGTTCTTCACAGCGGCAGGGTCGTCGGAGTCTCCGATGACATCGCAGAGTTCGTCCGTCGGCGGGAGCTGCCGGTGTCCGATCCCGACGAATTTCCGGCGTCGGCGCTGAGCGCCGGCAAGCCGGTGCTGATTCGCGACATCAAGACCGTTTGGGCGCGTCTGCATCCGATGAATCAGCAATTGGCTGCATGGACCGGCACGAATTCGGTGATCTGGGTGCCGCTGAAAGCGAAGGACCGTCTGCTCGGCACGCTCACGGTTGACCGTACTGCGCCGAACAGCTTGACGGACGATGACCTGGAATTAATGGAGACGGTCTCCAGCCAGGTGGCCATCGCTCTGGACAACGCCTCGGCGTACGCACAGATTGAGGAGCTGAATACCGGGTTGGAAGCCAAAGTCCAGGAACGGACGGCAGAGTTGGAACGTGCGGACCAGATCAGGTCGAGCTTCTTGTCGCATGTCTCGCATGAGTTACGAACGCCGCTCACGTCGGTGAAGGGCTACGTGGAGAACCTCCTCGATGGGCTGACCGGTCCGTTGAACAGCAAACAGCAACGGTACCTGGGGCGCATCTCCGACAATCTCGAGCGACTGATCAGGATGATCACCGACCTCCTTGACCGAACCCGCATTGAAACGGGCCAGCTTGCCCTCTGCCCGGCGGAGGTGGATTTGGAACGTTGCGTGGCGGAGGTCATCGAACAGCTTCGACCCTTGGCGAAGGAAAAACAGCAGCTGCTGACGAGTCATTATCCACCTTCAGTACTCATTGTCTGGGTCGACCGGGATCGGTTGATCCAAATCCTCACCAACTTGGTGCACAACGCCATCAAATTCACGCCGACGGAGGGACGTATCGACGTGTCGGTGTTCGCCTCCGATAGGGCCTTCGCCACGATTCGCGTCCGCGATACGGGGCCTGGGATTCCCGAGGAGGCATTGGCAAAGATCTTCGATCCGTTCTACCGGACAGTCCAAAAACGACCGCAACGCACCGAAGGGCAAGGGCTCGGTTTAGGCCTCTCTATCGTGAAGACGCTCGTCGAACTCCATAGCGGCCGGATCACTGTATGCAGCGAACCGGGGCAGGGTTCCGAATTTTCCGTGACGCTCCCCCTCATCCCAGCCGCCCCGTTGGCAGCAGCGCATGACCAACCGGTCTCGAAGCGATTGCTGATCGTGGATGACGACCCGGACATTCGACAACTCTTGGCCGATCGCTTGGCCGCCGAGGGCTACGAAACCGAACCGGCGATCGACGGGGTGCAGGCCCTCCAGGCCATGCAGGAACGCCGGTTTGCCGGAGTCCTATTGGACATCGGCCTTCCACAGTTGGATGGACTCGAGGTCCTCCGTCAGGTGCGACGGTGGAACCAACAAACTCCCATCGTCGTGATCACGGCGGCGCAATCGAAGGACCTCGCCGTGCGTGCCATCAGCCTAGGCGCTCAGGCCTATGTGTTGAAGCCGTTCAACCTATCGGAACTCCATCATGCCGTCCGGAGTTGGTTCGCAAACCCTTCTCTATAGAATTTGTCCTCGTCGTTCAGAAGCCAATCTTGGATACCGACCGAAGCCAAACCTTATTAAGACAGCAGTGAACGCTGTTGTGGCGGAAGGGCCGTATCGAGCAGCAAGCGGCGATGCCGCAACGCTGCCTGGGCCTCAGCCATGGTGCATTGAACGAAAGAGATGGCGTGACCAGGCGCCAGTTGAGCGGCCAGAGGGAGGTCGGCCGAGATGACGACGGCGATTTTGGGGTATCCGCCGGTCGGCTGTCGGTCGGCCATCAGGAGAATGGGCTGCCCGTCCGGTGGGATCTGCAAGGCTCCCGTCACGGTACAGTCGGTAATGAAATGCGCTGATCGCGTGAAGGTCATCCTCGGTCCGATCAAACGATATCCCATGCGGTCGGATTGTGGAGCGACTTGGTAGGAGGAGTCAGTCAGGGTCGCGAACGACCCGAGCGAGAAGAACTCTCGTTGCGGACCAGGGACGATACGCAGGGTCGCCGATCGGCTGTAACGAGGAAGCAACTGCGAAGGCAACCGTTTCCCGATTAGACTGCCCACGGATCGGCTGCGTCGTCCAGTGCGGAGCATGTCTCCCTGTTTCAACGGTCTTCCCTGAAGTCCACCTGTTTCGCTCGAACAGTGGGTAGAACGGCTTCCGAGAACCAGTGGGACATCGATGCCGCCGGCGATGGCGAGGTACGTACGAGACCCGGCGCGCGGCCTGCCGAAGCTCAATCGGCTGCCACGCCGGATTTCCATGCATTCCCAAAGCGCTGTGCCCATGCCGTCGATAGACGGCGAGAGATCCGCGCCGGTGATGGCGATGATCGCGTCTCGCTCAAACTGGAGTTCAGGTCCTTTCAGGGTGAGTTCGAGGACTGCGGCGACGTCGGAATTTCCCACGAGGCGATTGGCAACTGTTGCGGCGAAGCAATCCATCGCTCCCGCAACGGTGACGCCGTATTGTTGGTAGCCGTACCGTCCCAGGTCTTGGACCGTGGTGAACCAGCCGCTCGTCACGACTCGGATGCCGACAGGTTCCATTATGTGCAACCTGCCCGAGCGATGTGTACGTCGATCGATTCGACCTCGCGCCAAACTTGACATGGCGAGAGGAACCGAAGCCAATACACTGCGACCGCCCTACGATCAACGCGAAATCAGCGGTCGTACAAGGACGGTGCAGTCAGGGTGGCTGCCAAAGTCGACTCCTTCCCTACGGCATCCAGATGCTTATCGATCCATTCCGACGCGATCCGCCGTCCGATGGCATGGAGGTGCCGCAGGAAGCGCAATTCATTGTTGAGTTTGCTCGATGCGCCGAACTCGCGCAGCTCTTCGGCATGAATCTCGTGCAGTCGGGGATTCCGGCCCTTCAAGGGATGACCATCCTGATCCCTGCCTGGCAACGCGAGGACATATTTCACGGCTTCCAGTTCCAAAAATAATGCGGTGCTGAAGCTGATCTCAGTGGTCCTGTCGATGATCTCGCTGGCCTTCCAAGGCAGCTCGGGTCGAATCAACGGATTAATGCCGATGATGATCAGATCATCGACCGGAGTCTCGTGAAAGAGCGGAGCGATCGCCGGGTTCCCGGAATAGCCGCCGTCCCAGTAGGACTGACCATCGATTTCAACCGCCTGGAAAAGGTGCGGCAGGCATGCGGAGGCCAAGACTGCATCCACGGACAGTTCATCATTACTGAAGACTTTTCGCCTTCCTGTTCGGACATTGGTCGCGCACAGGAACACGCGAGCGGTATCGCTGCGCCGGAGCCGCTCAAAATCGATCGTCTCGGCGAGCAAGTCACGAACCGGATGATAGTTGAACGGGTTGAGTTTGTACGGTGACCACATCCGAGTCATCAAATCAAAAAACAGATAGACCGGTGAGGAATCGAAACTGAACCGGTCCCCTATGCCGAACGGATTGCATAATGCGGCAAGCCCGGGCATGCGGCCGACCGCCTCCCACATCGCAGTCAACGCGGCTTTGCCGCCTTTCTTGCCGTCCCGAGACAGACCGTCGGCAAGGGCGACGGTGTTGATTGCGCCGGCGCTGGTCCCGCTGATTCCCGTAATCTCAAGATCTTCTTCTTCAAGCAAGCGATCGAGCACGCCCCACGTAAAGGCGCCATGTGAGCCACCCCCTTGAAGCGCCAAATTGACTTTGCGTGTCGGCATCGATGACCTCCTGCTGGCTATTGAAGCTTTCTTGTGATGGGATCGATTGGCAGAAACCATAACGGGCACGTACCCGCGGCGTTGCTTGCGCATTCTTAGCACAGCGAGACCCAGTATTACAAACGTACGCAGCGGCCGGCCTGAACCCATTGCTTGAGCGGGACTCGCGCTGGTAGCAGTCTCATGCCGGATCTACTTGCATGACGATCTGTTGGAGCGAGTCCCGGCCGCCTGGGTAGGACCTGGAATGTCTCCAGATACCGGGTCGGGTGGCAGCCGCACAGAGACTGGACAGGCCTAAGGGCCGGACACAAATCGAAGGAAGAGGGCAACGGCCTCTGGATCAGTCCTCAGTTCGTCATGCGTCAACCCAGGCAGCCGTTTGTTTTCAGCCCCATCTAGAGCTGGGCTGTCCGCATCCCCGACGGGCCATCCGAAGAGCCATGAGCGATAAAAGATGTCCGCTCCGGTTCCATCATAGATCGTCATGGAACGTGCGGGGCTCGGAGTTTCACCCCTGCCGCGACCATCGTTCAGCCTCGCCAGCCAGTCGGAACCAGGAACCAGCTCGTCACAGCCGATGAAATTATTCCAGCCAATGAACCACATCAACCAGAGCCGACGGCAGACGGTGGTGCCATGATTGGGACCGGCAATCCCCACGAACTTGCGCACCGCCTGCGACAGCTCGGGGTTCGCTCTCATTGCGCTTCGTACGAGCGTCACGCCCAGGGAATGCGCCACAAGGTCGACTTTCGTTGCGCCCGTGTAGGCCAATACGGCGTTCACAAAGACCGTCAGGTCGGAGACATTGCTTCCGTTGTCCGTTCGACACTGCAGCGGGGGAGGATTGAGCTTGGTGGACTTCCCGTTATATGAGATCGCCCAGAGCTCCTGCATGGTGTAGCCGGATTCCAAGAAGCGTTGCTTGACGCTGCGTCCTTCCTCATCCCAGTCCCAGGCATCTCTGGTGTTGCCATGGACGAAAATCACAGGAGGTCGACGCAGGGGATGGCCTTTCCGAATGCCGCCCCATCCTCCGAGGCGTATTCCCCACTCCTGGTCCTTGATGAGGGAAAAGTCGGAAGCGAACTCATTGTCGGCGGGCAGCGGCTTGCAGTGCGCCACCTTGTGCGAAGCCTCAACCGTCGCCGCCGACAGTGCGAACACCACGACATACAGAGCAATCATGCAGCGCTTGACCAGAGGGGTTTGTCGACGTCGAGGCATGCCGATGTCGTCCATTGAGGCCGTAGAGACAGCCTCGGCCACCGGGACGGGGTTATCTCGCTGCGTCATCACGCGGAGGCACGGTATCGGACTGGGTCGGCTTCCATTTGCCCGAGAAAGGATTCAGGGACTTAATCGCCTTCCCAATGTGGGTATAGGTGGAGTCGATTCTCCCCTCCTCAAAGTCCTGAAGCATGGCCGACCACAGGATTTCCGCGGTGCCATCAAGCGGGATGCGCGCCTGTCCCATGACGTCGCTGGCGATCGTGACTTCTCCGGAAGAAGCCCAGACCACCCTACCGGTCCGTACATCCCAAAGCTCCAGGCCGAGTCGCAGGTTCGTGATGCGGGTTTGGACCAGACGCCAGCCAAACAGACTGAATCGATTCTCGGTCTCCTGGCTGAATGTCGAATAGACGGGCTGAAAGACATAGTTCACGCGACATGCGGTCCCGATGCGCTGCAGTCGCGCCCGATCCAACACGCCGCTTCGCTCGTACGCGACGACGAGTTCTTCATAATCGGCCGCCAGGCCCGCCGCGTTGAGCTGGCTCAACACATGATGACTGGGCATCACCGTGACCGGTTGGGGGACGGATTCGGAGAGCGCTCGATCGAGTGCGGAGCTGAAGCCTTGTCGCATGCCCCTCTCGGGAAACGATGTCAATGTCTCGAGGACGGCGATCGGTTCTTGGTGGAGAACCAGGGGACTCATCGGGGAGGACAACGGCAAGGAGCGCGTCTGCGCTTGCCATTCGTAGCCGTGCCCGCATCCGCCCAACAAGGCCATTGAGCCGATCCACACAATCCCCGCGGCCAGAGCCGCCCATACGGAATATGCTTTCACCGCCGGCGCGTCTTTTCCCCGAGGTGCCGCACTTGCCGAGAAGCGTCGTGCCGGCGCGCCACGCGGCAGGGACGAGCGGGCGCCGTCGCTGCCGGTCAAGCGGCTCGTTCTTTTAGCCATTTTTCGATGGTGGGAGGGAGGTCTTTCTGCACCTTGCCGCTGACATACATGCCGATGTGCCCGACCGGGAACGACCGCAGAGTATAATCCTTGGTTCCTACATAACGCTCGAGCGCGATGGAGGAGGCAGGCGGAACGAGGTGATCCTGCTCGGCATACACATTCAACAACGGCGCCCGGATCTGAGAGAGGTTGACCGTTTTTGATCCGATCTTTACATTGCCGCTGATCAACTTGTTGCCCTGGTAGAAGTCCTTCATGAACTGTCGATAGGTCTCACCCGCTTGGTCCGGACTGTCAAAGATCCATCCCTCCATGCGGAGGAAATTGAGCAACTTTTCGTCGTTGTCCATGATGTCGATCATTTCAAGGTATTTCCCCAGGCCCAACTGAAAGGGTTTCAGCATGAGGAACCCGAGATTCATGAACTCGCCTGGGATGTTGCCGAAGGCATCGACCAAGGCATCCACGTCCATGGTGTGGGCTGTCGTACTACATCCGGCCCAGAGATTGGGCACGCCCTCTTGGACGTGAAAGTCCACCGGGGTGACCATCGTGATCAGGTTCTTGACCTTTTCGGGATAGAGCGAGGTGTAGCAGAGACTGAAGGTGCCTCCCTGACAGACTCCCAGAAGATTGATCTGCTCCAAACCATGCCATTCACGCACCACATCCACACAGTCGTTGATATACCCATTGATATGGTCGTCCAGGGTCAGCCATCGGTCTCCCCGGCCAGGATAGCCCCAATCGATCAGGTAGACGTCCATGCCAAGCTTCAGGAGATTGCGGACCAAGGATCTGTCTTCCTGCAGATCGACCATATAGGGCCGATTGACCAAGGCATACACGATGAGGACAGGAATGGGGAACGGCTTCTCCACCATGGGAATGTAGTGATACAAGACCACATTGTCCTCTCGATACACTTCCTCCTTTGGACTGATCCCGGCCTTGATGTCCTTTTCCCGGACATGGCTTAGGCGCTCGATTCCCGTGACGACCTTGCGGTTCAGGTCGATGAGTTCACCCATGGTCTGCTCAGGACTCAGATAGAACGGAAGCGACATCTCGTAATCTCCTTGCCGGCTCGACGCCATCCCTCGATGCAGGATGGTTAGCCTTGGACCGGTTGACTCTTAGCCTGGGTGGAAAGTTGCGCCTTGATGGCGCGCAGCTCTTTTTTCAGTTCCTTCACTTCTCTGCGGAGATGATAGATTCTGCGGTGGGCTTCGTCCATCTCGCTTCGGTACGGCACATGACTGGTTTTTAGAAAGACTTCGACGATTTCGCGCTCACGGAGTCGATAGGTCATCGCCGTGTTGAGTAAGTGCCCCTGCAACTGAATGTACTGGTCGGATCGGAAGGCCTTTGCAAATACCTGATCAATGATGTCGATCCATTGAAACAGGAGTTGCTTCAGGCTCTCAACGGTCTCGCCTTTTTCGGTCCGGGCGATCAGGTTCCGCATAAACTCTTCGAAGGCATGCGTCCAGGTTTCACCCACTTGGACTTGGTATGCAAAACTCGCCTGGCGGTACTCCACCCAGGCCGAGAATCCTTTAATGAGGTCTTCATTCAGTTCGCGCGTATGTCCGAGACTCGGGCTCTCGATCAGACGGCCGAAGGTGCGCTCGTACGCGTTCCCATAGAGATGCATCAGCTCCACGAGGGCCGACCCATCCCCGGTGGAAGCTTGGCCGACACGCCATGGGGCCTGCTGTAGGGACGACGCCCAGGGCTGGACGAGTTTTTGCCATTGCTCCAGATAGAGGCCCCAGAGCTCATTCGTGTCTTGGGTCGCCTTTTGCGCTGCCTGGGGAGACAGCAAGAACTGCTCACGCAACCGCTCGGTATATTTGGCCAGGACGCTGTTCCAGTCCTCGCCGGCTTCAACCTTGGGAGCGATGGCATTCCATGAGTTGAGCGAAAGTTCGAGAAAACGCAGGACACAATCTTGAGAGTTGATCAGTCGGTGCCCTACGTCCTTCGCGATTTGCTCAGCTTCGGTCGTCCAACCTTTGAACGCCTCGGTCGCAGTGTCCCGCCACTGGTCGGCCAGGGCAGGCGACACCGGCGTTGGCGTTGGTGCCGCCCGCATCAGACCCATCCAGCTTTCCCACATTTGCTTTTGAGCTTCGGTCAATGCTTTGGCCATCGTTTCGGCCTGCTCAGTCGAATACACAGTATTGTCTCCCTCAAAGATTAGACCCGTTATCGCGCCCGGTTCAGCCTCCGGTTTTTCCCTTGGGCTTCTGAATGCCTGCGGACCACTGGCGAACCCACTCTGCCTGGCCATCCATTGCTTTCTGAATAGCGTCCTGCCATCCCTGCAAGAATTTCTGACCCTCTCCCGCCCAACTCATCCCCGTTGTCGCGGTGGGGTCCAGCTTTCTCACGACCTGGAACCAATTGGTCCAGAGTTGCCTCTGAGTCTCCGTCCATCGACTGCTCATTTCCTGACCTTGCTTGGCCCATTCCACCATTTCCTTCGGAGTGCCCTGGCTTGCGGTGAAACTCTCCGTCCAGCGCTTGCTCCAATCGCTCTGAGCGTCCAGAATCTTCTTGATCGATTCATCCCAGGCGTCAAGCGTCTTATCCCACACTTGACTGGAGGGAGACTTCCCGAATCCTTGGATCGCCTTCAACCAGTCGTTCCACATCTTCGTCTGGGTGTCGGTCCAGGTCTTGAACATCTCTTCTGATTGTTTGGTCCATTCCATCGTTTCCATCGCTCCTCCGTTTTCCGTCTTTGTTGTGATTGCCTTCTGTAGCGGTCTGTTCATGCATGAGAGCATGGCTTCTCACATGTACAGGCCCCCGTTGACACTTAAGACCTGACCGGTCACGTAGGAAGATTTTTCATCCGCCAGAAACGCAACCGCTCGGGCAACTTCCCATGGTTCAGCCATCCGCCCCACGGGGATCGTCTCGACGATCTTCTCAATGATCTCCTTTGGGATTTTGTCCGTCATGGCGGTCTTCACGAACCCCGGTGCAACGGCGTTCACGGTGATCCCCTTCTTGGCTGTTTCCAGCGCGAGGGATTTGGTGAAGCCGATAATCCCGGCCTTGGCCGCCGCATAATTCGTCTGTCCCACATTCCCCTTTTCTCCGACCACTGAACTGATGCTGATGATGCGGCCGTACCCACGGGCGAGCATCTGATTGATCACCGCCTTGGAGCAGTAAAAGACCGAGGAAAGATCGACCGCAATCACCTGCTCCCACTCGTCGGGACTCATGTTCTTGAGGGTTCGATCCTTGGTGATCCCGGCATTATTGACAAGAATATCGATCTGGCCGAAGTCTTTGATGATCGTTTCGACCAGAGCCGTGACTTCCGCATATTTAGCGAGATCCGCTTTGTAGAGCTTTGCTCGATAGCCTTCTTGGGTAAACCCCTTGAGAAAATCTGCCGCCACGTTGTCCGGTTCGACAAGGTAGTGGAGGGCGAGGGCAGCCCCTTCCTTCGCCATCTGGGACGCGATCACCTGGCCGATCCCTCCCACTGCTCCAGTCACCAGCGCCACTCGACCCTTCAATGCATCTCCCATGTGTCTGCCTCTTTGTGTCCAGTATGGTTATCGTTCGCACAGCCGGTCGCACCGACCATGGTGAAGTCGGTTCAGCTCAAGAGTTCGACCGCCACGGCGACCGCCTCTCCGCCGCCGATGCAAGGGCTTGCGATCCCTCGCTTCAGACCCATCCGCTTCAGTGCGTACAGCAACGTGGTCAACATTCGAGCACCGGTCGCGCCGAGGGGATGGCCGAGTGCGACCGCCCCGCCATGGACGTTCAATCGGGCCGGATCGATCCTCAGTTCCTTCATGGCGGCCATCGGCACGACCGCGAACGCCTCATTCACCTCATAGAGATCGATCTGAGCCGCATCGACTCGCAGCTTGCTCAACAAGGCCGAAATGGCCTGGATCGGCGCGATGGTGAACCACTCTGGAGCGATCGCCTTTTGAGTGTACCCGAGGATTCTTGCCAGTGGGACCACACCCATCGACTCGGCTCGTTCCTCGGAGAGGAGCACCATGGCGGCCGCGCCATCGTTCATGCCGGAGGCATTCCCTGCCGTGATGGTTCCGCCCTGCTTAAAGGCTGGCTTGAGCTTGCGCAATTTGGCCTCGTCGAATCGTGCAAGCCGTTCATCATCGCCGACAACGATGGGCTTCGGTTTCCCCGGCACCTCAATCTCCATGATTTCGCCGCGGAACCAGCCTTCCTGCCTGGCCTTCAGCGCTCTACCATAGCTCTGCACCGCGAAATTGTCCTGTTCTTCGCGCGAGAGTTGATACTTTTCAGCGCACAACTCACCGCAGGCGCCCATGGAGAGGTTCCCGTACGGATCCCAGAGTCCATCCTTGATCATGCTGTCGGTGAGTTCTCCATGCCCCACTTGGTATCCGGACCTGGCCCGCTCCAGGATATAGGGAGCCCGGCTCATACTTTCCATGCCGCCTGCCACAATGACATCGGCGTCTCCTGATTGAATCGACTGGCAACCCAGCATGACGGCTTTCAACCCTGATCCACAGACTTTATTCACCGTCGTGGCACAGACGGTATCAGCGAGCCCCGCTCCCTTTGCTGCTTGCCTGGCAGGAGCCTGGCCAAGGCCTGCTGAAAGCACATTTCCCATAATGACTTCATCCACCGCTTCGGGCTGGACATGGGCCCGCCGCAACGCTTCCCCGATGACACGACCTCCCAACTCGGTGGCGCTCACGGTGCTCAGCGACCCGTTGAGATTCCCGATCGGCGTGCGTACTGCCCCAGCTATGATTACTTGTCGCACAACCCACCTCCTTGTTTGAGATTCGAGCGCTGATCCATAAAGAAGTGTTCCTAGATTGCTGCGACGTAGGATTTAGAGTGAGCGAGCCAATACTAGACTCATCCGATCCTGCTGTCTAGATCCTGTCCGTCCGCGAGCAGTTAGACGTCCCCCTCACTCAGAAGTGTCGGTTGCCGGATGACCTCTGAATCGATAAACCGAATAGTTAGGAAAGACGCCGAAATGCTGAGGAAAAGTTTCCGAGGTCCTCGATACCGACGAACCAACAGCACACTGACATAGATGGCATCACGTCATAGGCTAAGGGGCACGTCCGGTCGCCCCTTAGCCATAACACCACTGTTCTATGCAAGTTTCGGATTTACGAAGGAATCATCACGTTCAACACTTGCTTGTTGATCTCGCGAACGTATGTCCTCGACGGGGCCGCCACCGAGCGCTCGTAATATCCGAATGAGTTCTCGGCAATCGTCTCCGAATGTTTGAAGATTGGCTCGATCGCAGCCAGAACGACGCCGGTCGACTGCTTTGTCAAGCCTGGAATCGGACTTGCCACGCTCGACTGTCTCTGGGCCTCCTCTTGCTTCTGCGCTTGATCTTCCACCCAATCTTTCCACCAAGTCAGGACTTGACGCGACCCTGACAAGCCCTGTTTGAACGAATCCCTAATCAAGCGCTCGTTGTCTTCCTGCCATTGCAGGCACAGGTTCAAGCCTTGAAGATATCCGTCCTTCCAGTTCTTTGCCATTTCTCTGTACCCTTCCGTCACTCTTTCTCCGTTTGTCCCTTCAGTAGCCATGTCTGACCTCCTCAATTCTTGTTGTGTAGGTGATGGTTCCTTTTGTTCCTGTCGGCTCGTGTGCACTGCTTCTTTTGTAGCGACTGTCGCTACGGGAACCGGCGGCTCGAGCCGAGGGGCCGATTCGGTTCCGTGGCTCTTCCCGATTTCTTTGCCGATTTCTTTGTCGCCTCTCTTTGTGTGTTTTGCTGCCATAACCACCCCCTCTATCAACTACCAGCAATCAATTGGAGCCGACGCTTCTCGCGCAAGCCGTCGCGAGCGACAAGCGCGAATAATTTGCACTCCTAACACATCTCTTGCCTACGAGTCCAGAAAAATATTTCGAGGCTGATTCGCTGGGCAGGTGTGAGAGTCTGACTCGGATGAGACCACAGTCCTGACGCGACGCATCAGAACTTACTACAAAAGACTATCGCAGATCAAGTACCCCGTATCAGGTTTGGGCCGGGACGGGGGCTACATAATAGGAGAGGGGGCCCGTTCAGCCCTGCCAGAATTTAATACTGACAGTACTTAATGCTAGCTTTAAGAGAGATTCTTCCCTATACTCGCGGACCATTAGACCAGGGCCACTTGCTCCTACCGCAGCAAGTCGGTCGGCCCAGCTCATGTCGCAGTGAAGGAAATCAACGTCAGTCGCCTCCGAGCAATTGACCAGGAGAGGATGGCATTACGGCATCATGGTCCTACAGGAAAAGAGACCCACATCATGAAGGCTTGGACGCTCCATCTCAGCATCACCCGATCACACATTGCCCAACGACATTCATAGATCAGGAGGAGGTTCGCAATGCACAACGGATCGCGATCAAGAAAACTGGTTTCCTATGGAACGATGCTGCTCTTGTCATGGAGCCTGATGCTCATGGGATTGCCGGTTGCCTATTCGCAACCGACGTCCGAACAGCCTGTTCCGGCAGAACCGGTCCCCACAGAGCCGGTCCCCAGTCAGCAGCCACCTACCACGACGCCGACGGAAGCTGAACGGGCCAAGGGGGCCGAGCAGCTGAAAAAAGCCGAACCAACGAAAGGGGTCGAACCGGAAACGAGAATTGAACGGAAACTGGTGCGCCCGAGCGAAACGTATGTGGCAGGGTTCGGTGGCTATACCTTCGGCGGTGGGCTAAGTGACGTGGAAGGTACGGGAATCCTGTCCGGAGTTCGGGGCAATGATCGCGATCTTGCTAGTTCGGTCGTCTACGGTGGAAAGGTCGGGCATTTCTTCGGCGATCGAATGGATTGGTTGGGCCTGGAGATGGAGGCGTACAACACGACTCCCCATGTGGAGCAGGACGGTCAGTTGCCAGGGATCCACCAGCGAGTCACGACCTTGGCCTTCAATGTGGTCGGCCGGCTCAAATTCGGCTGTGAAACGAAAACAGAGCGAACAGAGACGCGAACGGAGCGAGCGGGGACGCGGACGGGTGAAGGCACCTACGTGGAGCGGAAGCATCCGACGACGGGAGAGCCGTACAGAGAACGGCGAGATCCGAGCACCGGAGACATATACATGGAATACATGGAGCGGCGAGATCCGAAGACGGGAGAGCTGTACGTGGATCGGGTAGATGCGAAAACGGGAGAGGTGATCCACGTGGAGCGAGCTGTGATGGAACGAGCTGTGAAGGCGACCCATGACATTCGCTATGAAACTCACTATGAGCGGGAGTTTTGCCGGTTGCAACCCTATGGCGGGGTAGGGCTTGGGGTCTTCTTTGCCCATCTGTCGAACAGCGGCAGCGGCGCCTCCGACAACGCTGTGCCGGGCTTCAATGCCTTGGCTGGTCTGCGCTATTTCATTACCGAGCGCATCGCACTGTTTGGTGAATATAAATACAATTTTGCGGCCTTCGATTACACCCCCGATGGCTCTCTCGGAGGAGCAGCAGGAGTGAAGGCCGACTACATGATTAATCATGTAGTCGGAGGGCTCTCGCTCCACTTCTAACAGGCCGCTAGGAAAAAGTAAGAATTACGTCGGGAGGGGCCGTCATGGCAAAGCCAAAGGCGAAGCAGCGAGGACGGTCCCTCTCATCCCCCCCATCTAAACGACAGCGGCCGAGCCGCCGAGACGCAAAGGACGTGCAAGGTCGAAAAGAGTTTGTCGCCTATTCCTACCGCGAAGACCAGATCGAGGACGCCCTGGCGACGGGCAAGGACTCCGACCTACTGAAGTCCTATTTTGGCGAGACCCAGTATCAAGAGCTGCGAGGGCTGGCGACAGAGGCTCAACGTAGGACAGTCCGAGGTGGCCAGCGGGTGCTGATTTTGCCCGGCATCATGGGGTCGACGATCGGAAAAGGTCGTTCGATTCGTGACGATGTGTTGTGGTTTGATCCGGTCGATATTGCGCGGGGGAGGCTGACTCAGCTCGCCCTCGATGGGTCGACCAACAATTTCACGGCATTGGGGGCCATTCCACTAGCCTATACAGGGTTGAGTTTGCGATTGAAGTCGGCGGGCTTCGATGCGGATTTTCACTATTACGACTGGCGAAAGGGCTTGGATGTCCTGGGGAAGGAATTGGTGGCTCAGCTGCAACAAGAACCAGCAGCACAGGTAGCGCTTGTGGCACACAGTATGGGAGGGTTGGTCGTGCGAGCGGCTGTGGCACGAGACTCGTCCGTGACAAGGAAGATCAGTCGTCTGGTGATGATTGGAACCCCGAACCATGGATCGTTCGCGCCGGTGCAAGCGATTCGGGCCGTCTACCCAGTGGTCAAGCAAGTCGCCGCCATCGATCTGGTGCACGATGCGGAGGAGCTGTCGTCGCTGGTGTTCACGACGTTCCCTGGTCTGTACCAACTGCTCCCGACCAAGGAGGTGTTCGACGACATCGATCTGTTCGATGTCGATTCCTGGCCGACCGAAGGTCCCAAGCCGCAGCAGTCCCTCCTGACACAGGTGCCGCCGGTTCAGCAGTCGCTCGCGCCGGCTGATGATCGATTCTTCCTCATCGCCGGCGTGAACCAGGAAACGGTCGTCGATGTGGAGCTGCGTGACAATGAATTCGTGTATGAGCAGTCCAACGAGGGTGATGGAACGGTGCCGAAAGCGTTTGCTGAACTGGAGGGAACGAAGACCTATTATATAGAAGAATCACACGGCAGTCTGCCCAACAATCGCACCGTCGCTCAAGCGACCATTGACATCCTGCAGCAGGGCGATACCTCGCTGTTGCCTCAGCAATGGGCACCGAGCCAGCGCAGCACGGCCCGCGCCCTGCCGGAGCAGGAGCTCCGCATCCCGGCCTATGGGGGTCGTAAAGGGAAGGAGTTGACCGAGCAGGACATTCGGCACGCTCTGGACGGCTTTGTCGCTCCTGACAGTCGGGAACAACCGGTTGTGGCTGGCGCCCCAGCCGCCGCGGCAGCAGCGCAACCAACTCTGCTTGAGCAGCCGTTGAATCAGGTGATCGTCGGCCGTCGAAGGCAGCATCGCCTCGACATCCGACTGGCGCTGGGCAGCATCACGGAGTTGGACAGTCGCGCCTACGTGTTGGGCATCTACCGCAATGTCGCTCCCAGCGGCCCGGCGGATGCGCTCGATGAACGGATGGGTGGGGCCATTAGAGATTTTACGGCGAGGCGGATGTTCGCCGGCAATGTGGGCGAGGTGTTCGTGATGCCGACCGGCCGCCACCCGCTCCAAGCGGACTTCATCATCTTCGCCGGGCTCGGCGACTTCGATCAGTTCAGCGATACCGTCTTGCAGGTAAGCGCAGAGAATATCGTTCGCACCTGTATCCGAACGAGCGTCGAAGAATTCGGCACGGTTTTGCTGGGAGGGCGGAGCGGCCAAGACATCGACAGGGCCTTGCAGGATTTGCTGACTGGCTTTTTCCGTGCGCTGAAAGATACGGACGGGGACCATTGGTTCAGACGAATTACGGTGTGTGAGATGAACCAGCAGCGCTATCAAGACATTCGCTCGGCACTCTTGCGGCTTGCGACCACTCCGCTCTTCGATGACATTGAAGTCACGTTCGATGAGGTGCGGCTCAAGCCTCCGTTGGTACCCAGCGGGCTTCGTGCTCCGAAAGGTCCCGAGCCGGCCTACTTGCTGGTCCGGCAGGAGACGCCCGATCAGGACAAGGGCATGCTCAGCTTGACGTCATCCATCCTGACGCCGGGATCCAAGGCCAGCGTCATCACGGATACGCAACAGCTTACGAGCGAGGACCTGGATCGGCACTTTAAAAAGGTGGAGTCGTCGTCCTTCAATCTTGACATGCTGACTCGATTCGGCGATGAGTTGGCGCAGCTCGTGCTTCCGCAGCGAATCCTCGCGGTACTGCCACAAATGAAACAGCAACATCTGGTCGTGGTGCATGATGCCCCATCCTCACGTATCCCTTGGGAGACGATCCAGATCGACGGATGGGCACCGGCGATCAGTCAGGGTTTGAGCCGGCGCTATCTTGCCGGTAACTTGTCGGTGGCGAAGTGGTTGGAACAGCGGCAGCGTACCGATAAGCTCAAACTCCTCCTCGTCGTGAACCCCACTCAAGATTTGCCGGGAGCCGAGAGGGAAGGGGAGCGGGTTGAGAGTCTCTTCAGCGCTCAACCGGGGGTCGTTGTTGAAAAAATCCATGGCCCACAAGCCACGAAGGCCGCGTTGCTGACGAAGTTCCAATCCGGTGCCTACGATGTCGTCCACTATGCCGGACATGCGTTCTTTGACCCTCGCATGCCGGCTCGCAGCGGCATTCTGTGCCACGGGAAAGAAATACTAAATGGCGCGGATTTGGCGGCTATCGGCAATCTTCCGAGCCTGGTCTTCTTCAATGCCTGTGAAGCGGGCCGTATCAGGAAGCCGCCGGAAAGGAAGCGGCGAGACCTCGATATGGATCAGCGCATCGAGCGGGCGGTGGGATTGGCGGAGGCGTTCTTGCGCGGAGGCGTGGCAAATTACGTGGGAACGTACTGGCCGGTCGGAGACCAGGCAGCTGAAGCCTTTGCGCAAACCTTCTACATGGAACTGTTACGGCAGAAGACGATCGGCGCGGCCCTCCTGGCCGGCAGAGAAAGGGTCCGCACCGAGCTCAAATCGATCGACTGGGCCGACTACATTCATTACGGCAGCTACGATTTCGCGCTGAAACAGACGTAAGACGCACGTCACTGGGGATGTGCTTTGAACATCAGGACCGCTTCGTGGTCTTCGTTCATCAAGACGAGTTGTCCGTCTTCGGCATTCCAGAGTCTCGTCCTTTCGAGACCGGTCAAGAATGCCCGCTCCTGTTCCATGAGCCCTGGGCAAAACTTTCGCGTGGTGGCCAAGCCGACAAATCTCACGTTCCGGTCCGCTGATTCGAAGTGCCCCTGTAAGCCATTGCAACCCGTAAAGCCCTCTACCTTTCGGCTACCTGAAACGAGGCGGAAATAGGCCCTGGGTCCTGAACCTGCCTGGACTGATCGATCACCAATTTGGATGAGCGCCCACTCGCGGTCCAGGAGGTCTGCCTGTTGCACCGTTCCATTCCCGATTCTGGTGGCCGTTCCACCGTGCGATGTTCCCTCACGAGGAGGCACTGAGAGTGGTTCTCCGAGCGGCCATATCAGCAGGCCGCTCGCGCCGACGAGATTATTCATCGCTGCTGACCGACTGACCTCGATGCCCATGAGGGCCATACCGAAAATGACAAGGCTGATGAACACAGGCGTCATGGCTCACTTGGCATGGTCATTGATCCACTTCACGTATTTCGACACACGGGCATAGACGCCCGGCTTATCTTCTCTTGCGCAACCTTCTCCCCAGCTCACCACACCGGCCAGCGCATACAGGTCGTTGTCCATCTTTACCGCCAATGGGCCTCCGCTGTCCCCTTGGCACGAATCCATCCCACCTTCCTGATGGCCCGCACACAGCATATTGTCGGTGATGGCGCCGTCATAGGAACCTTCAGCGTTGCATGTCTTCCTGTCCACAACAGGCACGGTCGCGCGCTGGAGCTTCGGCGAGACCTCACCGTTCTCTTTCGTGTATCCCCATCCGGTGATGAGGACCGGTTCACCGGCTTTCACCTTCGACTTTTCTTCCTGCGCGGTGATCAGGCGTATGGGCGCACGCAGGCTCGAGGCTTTCACGCGTCTGGAGAGCTTCAGCAAGGCCACGTCGTTGTCATTGGTATTGGCGTTGTATTTACCGTGAATGATGATTTGTTTGACCGAGCTTCGTTTCCCGCCCGACCTGAGATCATCGGTCCCTGAGATGATGTCGATTTGATCCGGCATGGTGCCTCGACTGACGCAATGCGCCGCCGTTAGGACCCAGTTGGGTTTGATCAGAGATCCGCCGCAGAAGTGTCCGGTCAGGTTTGAGGTGGATTCCGCCGCGACGATCGACACCTGCCAGGGGCTGTCCTTGATCTCCGCGTCCTCGCCGCCGACGATCCGCGGGCGAAACCGGATTCCTTCCAAGTGTCCCTTGCCCTCCGACCGGCTCACGGCGTCGATCAGCGGTACAGACCCCTTCTCTTCCAGTTCATTCACGGCCTTGTTGTATGATTCTTCCTTGACCGGCACCCCCGCGATGGCCGGAACGCCGATCAACAATGTGACGATGAGCATCAGGATCGACATCGTGCGCCTCCTTTTCTGAGATTGGTCCCGCACGCCACTTGGTGCCTGTGACGATACAGTACCTGGGTAGAGGTCACCTCTATAGGTGATTCCTCCTATGAAGTCAACCGCAGCTATTCTAAGCAGGCTGCGGAAAAACTCGATTACTGCACTTCGACGGGCTCAGTGCGAACGGAAAAACTCAGTAAATTCAATGGCCGCTCCGTTCGTCCTGAGGCTCTCGAAGGATGAACGGAGGGTTTTTCCGCAACCTGCTAAAAGTACGCAGCAGCGAAAAGAGGAGTGAAACAAAGTGGCAGAGAAAAACGGGAAAAGCAGACAACTCAGGCTGCTTTGTCTGAAAAACACGGAAAAGAGGAAGTAGGCGTCGTCCCGACGCTGCCGGCTTGACAGCCATTCACCCGGTCTGTACCTTCCTCATCCCATGAAGTGGGCCGCTCTCTGTACACTGATCGTGCTGATCGCTCTTGTGAGCGTGATGTTCGGCGGCGAGTATGTGCGCCCCACCATGAACGAGCCGCTTCCCAAGTGGAATCCTGAGTACGGATATCGCTTCGCCAATCTTCCGCCCTCGTTGGAGGGCAGCACGGACAGTCTCTTTCTCGTGGCCTCCTTCTCCGGAGGCGGCGCGCGCGCGGCCGCCCTCTCCTACGGCGTGCTGCCGGAGTTGGCCCGGACGCCGATCGTCTGGGAAGGCTATCGGAAAACTCTCGCCGACGAACTCAGTATCATCAACGCGCTCTCAGGGGGCAGCTTCACTGCGGCCTATTATGCCCTCTATCACGATCGGATTTTTCGGGACTTTGAATCTCGCTTTCTGCGAAAGGATTGGGAAGATGAACTGCGCACGCGGATCTTACATTCTCCCGGCAATTGGTTGCGGCTCCTGTCTCCCTATTTCGGGCGGGCGCACATCTTTGCCGAACTCCTGGACAAAGAACTGTTCGATGGGGCGACGTTCAATGATCTCGTCTCAAGCACTCAGCGGCCGATCGTCTTCATTCACGCCTCCGACATGGCCACCGTCTCGCGGTTCGAATTCAACCAGCGACAGTTCGACCTGATCTGCTCCGATCTCAGCAAGTTCCCGCTGGCGGTGGCGACCGCCGCATCGAGCGCCCTCCCTTTGGTTCTCAGCCCCATTTCGTTGAAGAACTACGCCGGACAGTGCGGACTTGACCCGCCGGCATACCTGACCGAGACCAAGCGTACCTCCTGGGGTCGAAGGCGCGCCGCCGAGCTACGGTCATATTTTGATTCCGAGAAGCGCCCGTACATCCATCTGTTGGACGGTGGACTGGCTGATAACCTCGGCATGCGCAATATGTTGGAACTCTCAGCCCTTGTGGAAGATCTCGACTCTACGTTCCAGATCCTCGGGGTGAAGAAGGTCCGAAAACTCGTGTTTCTGATGGTGAGCGCGGAGACCGATCCGAATCTGAGTCATTACCACCTGGATGAACTGCCCAGCCTCACACGGGTGTTGAATGCGTTGGTCGACATCCCGATCAACCGGTATTCCGACGACACCTTGGAGATGATGCACCAGGCCGTCACGCAGTGGCAGGTACAACTTCGCCAGCGTGCCAGGACCGAGAAGAGCGTCTTCGCACCCGATGCGGATATCTACTTGATCGACGCGAGTTTGTCGGAGTTGGAAGACCCGGAAGAACTATCGCGCCTTATGAGCATTCCCACGAATCTGGCACTGACCGGTGCTCAAGTGGACGACCTGCTGCTGGCCGCTTCCAAACTCGTCAGGACCGACAAAGAATTTCAACGCCTCCTACGGGACCTGGAGACGGAAGCTGCAAAAACTCCATTGATCAGTCGGCGGACCACTCATTGAGGCCGTCGCACGGCCCGGCGGGCCAGGGGATAGAGCAGCAGCCGGAGCACCGGCTTGGTGTAGATCTTCGACCAAAAGGCTCGCTGATTCCGTGCGCGGCTGCTGAGGCGCACGAGGAGGTCATACCCTGGTTGCCCCATGAATTCGTACCAGTAGCGATTGATCAGCGAGGTCCGCAGCTGACTGCCTAATGAAGTTCGGCACAATCGATCGTACTGCGAACCTTCAATGATACTGCGAGCGGCGAGGTGGCCGGAGACCATCGCCTGTCTGATGCCGAAGCCGAACAGATAATCCTGTAATCCCGCCGCCTCGCCGACGTAGCGTCGCCGGCCACTGACCAACGGCCTGGTCAGGTCAAACGTGCCGTAGCCGCCAAAGTGTTGCACGTTGCGCATCGTGAGGCCCACGAGATCCTGAACACGGGTTATGGTTCGCTCCAGACAGGCCTTGCCCGCTGAAAACTGATCGTAGAGCACCGTGGCCAACGTGCCTCGTCCCTCCGCGACCAGCAGGTAGGCATAGCCCTTGGGGGCGAGCCGGTTATCCAGCAGCACGGCCGCCTGCTCATGCATGTCGGTGTCGAAGACACAGCCGACGGCGATCGCGCAAGCCTGGCGGGGTCCCATCGCGACAATGTCTGTTTCTGTTTCCGTCGCAACACTCTCAAAGCGTATATCCACTCCGAGATCGAGCGCCTGCCGCTTCAGCGCGCTGTCCAGAGAACCGGGCTTCGCGCCTCGTCGAATCAGGTAGGCATGGGGTTCTGCAAACGTCACGTGCGCGGCGCTGCGCGGGCCGTACGACGATAAGCGGGTGATCGGTCGGCAGTAAAAGTCAGGCTGGATTCCGAGTCGGCGAATCGTGTCCAGGGTATCTTCTTCCGAGGTCCAGTTCTCCAACGCCTGATAATCTTCGCAGAACCGCATGCCCACGTCCGGCCGGCGCTCGTGCACGACGACCTGCTGCCCTGCACGGGCCAAGGTGATCGCAGCGGTTAAGCCGGCGGGACCGGCTCCTGCGATAGAGATGGGCTGAGACTGCTGCATGGCGGAGGATTATAGGCAGCCCTGGGCCTGACGTAAACGAAATGTGAGAGCAGATGAAAATCCAAGGAAAGTTCGATGGAGAATTGACTTCGATCCGTGCAAGCGCCAGGATGGACTTATGCGCCAAATTGCCAATCCTCCAAACCCATTTGAGTCGCACCATCGGGACCTGCTTGAACCGGCCGGCCCAGCCAAGCTGACAGTCTATGCGGACGACAGTCGGGAGATTTTAAGCCGTAACGAGAGCCCGGATTTACCTTTTCGATGGAGCGTGAATCCCTATCGAGGCTGCTTCCATGCCTGTGCCTATTGTTACGCGCGTCCTTCGCATGAGTATTGGGGATTCGGCGCCGGAACCGATTTCGAGAGCAAGATCGTGGTGAAGGAGGATGCACCGCAGCTGCTGCGGCGTGCCTTTGACAAGCCGTCCTGGCATGGAGAACTGATTGTGTTTTCTGGTAACACGGACTGTTACCAACCGCTTGAGGCAGAGTACGGATTGACCCGTGCCTGTTTGGAGGTCTGCGCGGATTATCGGAACCCTGTCGGTATCATCACAAAAGGCGCATTGATTCTTCGTGATCTGGACCTGTTGCTTCGGTTGCGCCGGGAAGCTTCGGTACTGGTGTATTTCAGTATTCCCTTCGCCTCGGACGATACGGCTCGCAAGGTGGAACCGCATGCGCCCTCGATCACGAAGCGGTTCTCGGCCATGAAGGCAGTTGCCGACGCCGGCATTCCGACAGGAATTTCCATTGCCCCTGTCATTCCCGGTCTTAATGATGATGATATTCCCTCCTTGCTGGATCGCGCCTATTGTGCCGGATCCCGTACTGCTACATATAACTTGGTGAGATTATCCGGCAGCCTGGAGCCGGTGTTCTTGGAACGGATGCAGGAGGCCTTTCCCGAACGGATCGGAAAGATCACCCATCGGCTCCGTGAGGTCAGGGGCGGGACGTTGTCCGAGAGCCGATTTTTCAAGCGGCAGGCCGGACAGGGACCCTATTGGGAGCTGATCGAGCAGTTATTCGCTCTTGCGAAACGGAGGGTGGGATTTCCTGAAGATGACATGACCATCATCCCTCAAACGTTTCGACGTCCAGGCGCTCAACAGATGTCGCTGTTTTGAAGAAAGCAGAGGAGACATGAAACATAATCCGGGGTTCTTACAACTTGTCGAACAGGCGAAACGACGCGTCAAGGAGTGTGGCGTGGCCGAGGTGAAGGCTCGTCTCGACCGGGGCGAGCGGTTCCATTTCATCGATGTTCGGGAGGATCACGAATTCGCCAAGGACCATGCTCGAGGCGCTCGACATCTTGGGAAGGGGATTATTGAGCGGGATATCGAGTCGGTGGTTCCTGATAAGCAGGACTCAGTCGTGCTCTATTGTGGCGGCGGCTATCGGTCGGCGCTGGCAGCTGATGCGTTGCAGCAGATGGGGTATGAGAATGTGCTCTCTATGGATGGAGGGATCAGCGCATGGCGGGAGGCAGGGTACCCGTTGGAATAGCTTGAGTGCCGTCCCAGGTTACTTGTTCACTCGATCGAACTCCTTTATCACCTGCTCGGTCAGATCGATTGTGTCCTTACTGTAGATCACGATCTTGACGGTCTGCTCGCTGCCTTTATCCACCACGAGCGCGACTCCTCCTTTTTCAGCGACCGTTTGTGTCGCAACGGAGATTTTCTTCATGTACTCGTCCACCAGCTCCTTCTGTTTCTTCTGGAGCTCCATGTTGAATTCCTGCGCACGCTTCTGAAAATCCTGGACCTTCGTTCGGAACTGGCCTTCCTTCTCTTTCTTTTCGGCGTCACTCCACTTGGGAGCTTGTTCCTTCAGTTGCTTTTCGTAATTGCGGAGGTCGTCCTCATCCTTCGCCAGAAGCTTCTGCCTGGTCGAGACATATTCTTTCAGTCCGTCTAGCGCTCGCTTCCCTGCCTTGGATTTTTCTAAGACGGACTGGGGGTCCACCACCCCCATCTTAAATTCCGCGGCTTGGATGGATGTCGCTGAGAGCGGAACAAGGAGAGCGAGCAGCACCGTCGGCAACAGGGTTTGCAAAGCAGGAATACGCATATCGTCTCTTGGGCCTCCTGACCTGAATGAGGGAACCGCGGCAGAATAACCGCGCCTAGTGGGTCTGTCAAGCGATCAGATGACTACCATGTATCAAAGGTGATCGACTCTTCTGCGATCCAGACCTCGACGCCATACTGCCATTTCAGGCGTCGCGCGACTGCTCTCATGGCGTGCTCATCCGCGTGCTTTGGATCGAAGGGATTCTGGATTTTCTGTATCTTTTCCTTTTTGAACGGAAGGGGATACCCAAGGTCCTTCATGGCGAGCGCCAAGATGTTCAGCTGAAAAACGCGTGGCGTTTGATTCAGTTCTACCAATACGACTTCCCCCGAACCATCTGAAGCGCGATGCGTTTGGAACAATTCAATCACCCGGCCTTTCAATTGGGAGCGTTGAAGGTCCGTGAGTTCTGGAAGAGCCAGTTCTACCAAGAGCGCGTTGGTGGCGCCATTGAACGACGGCATGTCCAGAAGCCTGCTTAGAAATCCCATCGGAATCCTCGCTGCAAGATCGTGAAGCTGTGATAGGGCGGCTTGTCCGTCCGACGAAGCGGCTAGGATTCAGCGAGTGTACTGAAACGGGCGGCGATTTTCCAGACTGCAAGAAGAGGGGGATGGTGAGCCTTGCAGCAGCTTCTATCGCTGATACCGAATTGTTTTCGGGTGTTCACGTACGCAATCCGCGGAGGCGATCCCAGCAGCCGCGTGAGCTTACGATGGAGAGGGGAGCTGGATCTGCTAGAGGTCAGGCTGCCTTACTACCCTTTAGGGCTCTCACTAGGGTGAGGTCAGAGTTCAGGTGAGAAAGGTTGGAGTGCAGGCTTTCGAACGACTCTGCCTCTTCCCAGTAATCGGGTTGGTCTTGCAGGTAGCCTAACCACTGCTGCTCATCCTCCAAGTAGTAATAGTTGATCACTTTCACGGAGCTCCCTCCTCAGCAGATTAAAGCGGCCGAAACAATGAAAGGGAACGGGAATCTTTGGTGAGAACACCCGCAAGGTTTGTACCAAAGACCACAGGAAAGGTCAGTGCTGATTTTTCATAAACATACAAAGGCGGAAGGCTTGGGGCACGAGATCGAGTAAGAGAACTGTATCTGAAACGATTTGGGCCCTGTATCAAAAGAGATTCTAACTGGTCATCAGGATCACGAATGGGAATGGGTAAGGGTTTCCTGGGTTTTGGAACGATCTGTTCGTCGCGGAGCTCCGCTTCGATGGCATCAATGATTTCTACCGAGGCTTGGAACTAGGGTTTCCACTCATCGTGACTCTATCCTCTCCAACCATCCAGCTTTCCTTGCTGGAGCTGACAGTCCACCGAGAACATTTCTATGGTGGCAGAAGCGGACATTATCACCGTGGGATTACACTCTCGCCTGCCCGCGTCAACCAAGTGCAGCTCTGCCAGTCACAGTTCGTAGGCGTTGTAAGCATGAATTCCAACGGAGTGGGGGGATCAATAAAACCGATGACTAAATGTGTGAGATGCTGCACATGGTCCACTGTGCGGATATGCTTTTTGTTGTGCAGGAGCCTGTAGAACCGAGCCGTTTCGTCAGGCTTTTGTTTGGTGCGAGGTTTGCAATGTTTACTGAGTAAATTTAAGCGGTGATGGAGTTCACCAAGAACCGTCCTCTCCACCGAGGGGAACGATGACTCCTACCTGACATCATCTGGTAGGAGTTTTTTATGGGCACCCTCGGTCGAGCCCTTTCCGCTTTTTCCTTTCCCCTTTCATTCGTACATTCTCCAGAGAGACGCAGCTCCGTTCTGCAGTCTCACGTCATCACGCCATTTCTGTCTGCACCAATGCAATCGATGTCGTTTTCCCCTGTAGGTCATTCCAAGTTTCTTTCCAAAGAAGGAGGTTCTCATGAAAGCTGTAGCCAAAATGGTTTGTACCGTCGCGTGCGGCTTTGTGTTGACTGTTGGCCTGTCAGATCAGACCACGTGGGCTGGAGACGAAACAAACGTCTCCCGTTCTGCTCAACGAATCGGCGGACAGGCCGGGCTGCCGTACGATCACGTCAAACAGGAGTTCGCGCCTGTCCAAGCTGAAGAACGGATTGGAGGGCAAGCTGGACAACCCTACGATCATCCTGAACAAGCACAGGTCCAAGCTGAAGAAGGAGTAGAGGGACAGGCCGGGGCACGAATCGGCGGACAGGCCGGGCGCCCCTACGATCATGTCAAACACCAACAGGCGTCTGTTCTACCTGAAGGACGAAGAGGGAGCAGGCCGGAGGGAACTATGGTCTCATCCAAACTAGAGTAGCGGCCTCGCTGCCACGAGTCCTGTAGGCCCTGAGTGTTGGCGCAGGGGACGTCAGATTTTCGCCGGTAAGATGAAGCGTCGAGGAGCCTGCCTGTGTGCCGCTGTGGCGGCATGGGCGCGACCAGAGATGGTGGCGACATGGCAGGCTAAAACCATAGTCGATGCGACAACGGAACTGCGTTTGACCATGCGGAGCATGGAAGAGGAGAGCCGGTCAGTGCCGAGGTGCGAAGCCACTCAAAATAAGTCCGGAGCAGTGCGATGGTATCGGGTGTGAGGCGTGATCGCTTTTGCTTCGTCAGCCTAGCGCTCCTGGCCCTGTTGTTCATGCAGGGGTATTCGAGCACGAATGCAGCTGCTGATACGGCGAGTGAGCCTCAACCGGCTAGTAGCCCGGAAGGCTCGGAGACGGATGCTACAGAGGAGGCAGGGCAGCCATCTACGAGCCGAGGGTCATCCACTGCGGGGCGGATTGCTGGACGAGGATACCAACTGTTTCGGTACAAAGGCATCGTCATTTCGCCCGGTGGTTTTTTCGACGGCACCGCTATTTTCCGTTCTACCAATGAAAATGCAGACGTTCAAAGTACGTATGGAAACATCGCGCTCCAAGGGTCGGCAAACAGCCAGCTTTCGGAATTTCGAGGAACGGCCCGTGGCTCCCGTTTGAACCTCTTAGTCGAAGGGGAATATCGGAAAGCTGCGATTGCCGGCTATGTCGAATTCGACTTTCTCGGCGGCGCGACCTACTCGAACGAGTTGGAGACGAATAGCTGGGGTCCGAGGCTGCGGCAAGTGTGGGGTAATGTCGATCTTCCAAATGGCCTCTCTCTGTTGTTCGGCCAAAGCTGGTCTCTTCTCACCACCTATCGCGACAGAATCAAACCGAGGCACGAGTTCATTCCTCTTAACACCGACCTCCAAACAGTGGTGGGGAACAATTGGGCGCGGCAATGGGGATTGCGTGTCACCAAAGCCTTCGGTCCCAATTTTCTCATGGCTGTTTCGATCGAAAATCCAGAAACCAATGTGAACGGAGTCGTCCAGCCGACCGGTGTACAGGGTTTCAATACCTCCCCCAATGCTCAAAATCCCTCTAATTTTTTCACCACCAGTGCCACGCCGGGAGCCAATGGTATTTCGACGGATCTTGCACCGGACATTATAGGGAAGCTGGTATGGGAGCCAAGATATGGGCATTGGGAAATGAAAGGTCTTGTCAGATTTTTTCGAGACCGATTAGGCGGTGAGAACCATGTCGCTGTCGGTGGCGGGCTAGGACTAGCTGCCGTGCTTCCCGTGACACGAACGTTCACTCTGATTGCTGAGGGCCTGGTAGGACAAGGAATCGGCCGCTATGCCTCCACGATTGGGGCCGATGTCGTCGCCAGCCCCTCGGGGAGGGTTGTGCCGATTCCAGCGGTCCATTTTATGGCAGGACTCGAATGGCATCCAGGAGATGATTGGGATGTCTATGCGTACTACGGGTTAGAGCATTATGCGAGGACAGCCTATGCCGGCACATCGATCGGATACGGTTCTCCCTTGGCTGACCTCAGTGGTTGTGGGGTCGAAGATCCGGGAACTCAGCCTTGCCACGCCGGCAATCAGACCGTCACCCAGGTTCAACCTGGGGTTTGGTATCGGATGATCAACTCAGAGCTTGGGATCGTCGCGCTCGGACTCTCCTATCAGTACACGCATCGCACTGTGTGGTCGGGGTTAGATGGGATACAACCCTGGGGGGAACAACATACGATCATGACAACGATTCGCTATTATCTCCCGTGAAACGTGCTCTGTAACACGACGGTGATCATCGTGCAAACACGGGCTCTGTTCCGGCGAGCGGCAACATGGCAGAAAGCGCCGAGGAAAATCTCCCTTTCTTGACCTTCCTCTCCAGCGGCACCTATAATCCCCTCGAGTCCCGCTACGTATTGATTGCAACATACTGATTCAACAGGCAAAAATGGCAGAATTTACCCATTTCAATGAATCGGGACGGGCGCGGATGGTCGATATCACTACCAAGGATTCAACCGAACGGCTTGCCACTGCTCAAGCCAAGGTCTTCCTGCTCCCCGAAACTCTTGAAAAGATTCAACGAGGCAAGATTGCCAAGGGCGATGTCTTGGCGGTTGCGCAGGTTGCCGGGGTGATGGGTGCGAAGAAAACGCCGGACCTGATTCCCATGTGCCATCCGATTCTGCTCACCGCGGTCGATATCTCCTTCAAAGAGGAGCCGCAGCCAGACAGAGGGGGGCGCTGTTCCATTACTATTACGGCAACCGCCAAGACGACAGGGCCGACGGGAGTCGAAATGGAGGCGATGACGGCCGTTTCGGTTGCGGCGCTGACTATTTACGATATGTGTAAGGCGGTGGATCGCGGCATGAGTTTCAGTGATGTCTGTTTGATGTCCAAATCAGGTGGAAAATCAGGGACATATTCGAGGAATGATTAAGACTTTGGTTAAGGCTGAGGGACGATGATCACGGTTCGGTTGTTTGGTATGACGAAACTGCTGGCAGGGAATCAGAGTTCTCTGTCGCTGAGTGTGGACAACGGTCGACCGGTTAAAGAGCTGGTGGAACTCATCCTAACTCGCTACCCCGCGATCGGCGAACTGATTCAGAAGAAGAAGGTGCTTGTGTCGGTGAACCAAGAAATCGCGCATGAAGAGACGATCATTGGGGACAACGATGAGGTTGCGTTGCTCCCTCCGTTTGCCGGAGGCACAGGTCTGGAACAGGTTCACGATGGTCAATTCGTCCGGGTGCAGCGGGAGAATTTTTCCATCGATCGGGAACTTGATCGGGTGCGCAGCCGATCGAAGCGAATCGGCGGAATTGCGACGTTTTTGGGCATTGCCCGTGATCGGTCCCGCGGGCGGGCTGTCGATGGCATTACGTTCGAACATTACGAAGGAATGGCGCAGAAGAAGCTGGGTGAAATTCGGGAACGAGCGCTGAAAGAGTTCGATATCCTCGAGTTGCTCATCATCCATCGATACGGAGAAATTGCGATCGGTGAAAATATCGTCCTGATCATCGCCGGGGCCGAGCATCGTGCAGACGCGTTCCGGGCCTGCAAGTGGGCGATCGACGAGTTGAAGCAAATCACGCCGATCTGGAAGCTGGAACATACGCCGGAAGGGGAGGTCTGGGTGGAGGAACATCCCTAGAGGATGGTGAAAATGGCGCCCAGCTTCGTTCTCGCATCGCTCAGAGGCTCGACGTACCAAACAATGTACGACTCGCCTCTTTACTCGCTGCGGCCTTGCCCGGTGAAGGGCGCGTCTTGGCGCGCTGGGGTGGGCGGGTGAGAACGACGACCATTTTGACCATCCTCATGAGAGACAGATGAAAGAAGATTCTTCTCATAGTGATCTTGTGGAAGGCGTAACCGATACGTTTGGTCGACCACTTGGCAGTCTGCGACTGTCTGTCACGGATCGCTGCAATCTTCGCTGCCGGTATTGCATGCCGGAGCCTGAGTATGTCTGGCTGCCGCGTGAGGATATCCTCAGCCTCGAGGAAATGGCGACGCTCGCGGGATACTTCGCTGATCTGGGAGTGGACAAGATCAGATTGACCGGGGGCGAGCCTTTGCTGCGGCGGGATCTTGCACGGCTGGTGCGGTTACTCCGACAGGATCGGCGGATTACTGAAGTGGCCTTGACTACGAACGGCATACTCTTTACCGACTGTGCACAAGCACTCTACGAGGCGGGGCTTGATCGGGTGACGGTCAGTCTCGATACGCTCCGACCGGAGCGGTTCCGGCAACTGACCGGGCGGGATGAATTTTCACGAGTTCTGGAAGGTATCGAGTCGGTCGGGAAAACGGGCTTTACCAACTTCAAACTTGATACGGTCGCCATTCGTGGGTTCAATGAAGATGAACTGGGTGCGTTAATCGAATTTGCTAAACACTGGCAGGCCGAGGTGCGCTTCATCGAATATATGGATGTCGGGGGGGCGAACGAGTGGAGCCTGGATAAGGTTCTGTCGCAAGGCATGATCCTGGATGTGTTAAGCCGACGGTATGGTCGGATCACGCCGCTTCCGGGACGAGGAGCCGCCCCAGCACAGCGATTTCGCTTGCCGGATGGCGCGATCTTTGGGATTATTCCTTCGACGACGGCGCCGTTTTGTTCGCATTGTGATCGCAGTCGTCTCACGGCCGACGGCTTGTGGTATCTGTGCTTGTACGCGGGATCGGGAGTCGACCTCCGTAAGCCGCTTCGCCTGAACGAGCACCCAGACCACATGCGGGAAATCATTCGATCGGGATGGGCCGCTCGCCGCGATCGCGGAGCGGAGGAGCGTAAGGCGTTGGAGCGAGTGGGGCTTCGGGACGGAGGGTTGATCGAGATTGATCGCCTCCGTGAAGATCCACACTTAGAGATGCATGCCCGCGGAGGATGAGATTCTCTTAGACGGATCTGCTACAATAGGTGCCCGCCTTCAAAAGTTCTGTTTCAGCCGACTATTCAAAAGAAGGTCGTCCATGGGTTTGATTTCCTAGAACATGCTGCCTGATCCACAATTTGTGTCGTTGCTAGGCGTCGGGTTCCTGCTGGGGCTGCAGCATGCTTTGGACAGCGATCATCTGGCCGCTGTCTCGACGGTGCTTGCGGAGCGGCCGTCACTTCTGGCATCTGGGGCAGTGGGACTCTGTTGGGGCATTGGGCACACTCTCACTCTATTGCTGGTGGGATCGGTTGTGCTTGCGTGGAGGATTCGTATTCCCCAGGAATTCGAATTCTTGGCTGAATCAGGTGTGGCGATTCTACTGATCGCCCTCGGCGCTTCCCTGGCGCTGAAACTCTACCGAGCACGATGGCATGTGCACAGCCATCACCACGACGGTGAACGACATTCCCACCTGCACAGCCACCAGTGGCAGGAGGATCACCGGCATCGGCATTGGATGGTTCAGTCAATCCGCCCTCTCTGCATCGGGATGGCTCATGGACTGGCTGGATCGGCGGCGTTGATGCTGACGATTCTTGCCACCACGAAGGAGATGGGAGCCGGACTTCTGTCCATTCTCGTCTTCGGAGTCGGCTCGATTATCGGCATGATGGTGATTGGGCTGACGATCAGTGTGCCGGTCATTTGTTCACGTTCGATGAGTCGGCGCCTTTTTATGGCGGTACAGGGTATGGCAAGTGTTGCCAGTGTCTCGATAGGCATGTGGATGTTGCTCAAGTTGGCGCTGTCGGCTGCGGGGGAATGAAGCCATCTCTCTGTGGATATCGCATGCATGCTTGAAGCTCGGCACTGCTTATAAGAATGGAGTGCAAGATCCGATAGGAGAGCGCAATGGCCTGGTTCAAGAAAGAGAAGCCCGCAGAATCTAGCCCGCCGCCACGATCGAAAGGCAGCGAGGGGATGTGGCTCAAGTGCAACCATTGCCGGGAGATCGTCTATCGGAAGGAAGTCGATCGGAACAGCAAAGTATGCCCGAAGTGCGAGTATCACTTTCCAATCTCGGTCACAGAGCGAATCGGGTTACTGATCGACCTCGGGACCTTCAAAGAATGGGATGCTGAACTCGAACCCCAAGATCCATTGACCTTCCAAGACACCAAGGCCTATCGAGATCGTGTGAAGGCTCATCAAGAAAAGACGGGCCGGAAAGATGCCCTCGTGATCGGCGAAGGCCTGGTCAATGGGCGCCGTGTGGTGCTCTGTGTCTTCGATTTCAGCTTTATGGGCGGAAGTATGGGATCCGTGGTCGGCGAAAAGCTCTGTCGAGCGATTGATCGTGCCTTGGAACTGAAGCTGCCGGTCATCCTGGTCACCGCTTCCGGGGGCGCCCGGATGCAGGAAGGTATTCTTTCGTTGATGCAAATGGCCAAGACATCGACTGCGATCGCGAAGTTAGGCGAGGCCAAACTGCCGTTCATCTCGATCCTCTCCGATCCCACGTTCGGCGGCGTCACCGCCAGCGTGGCAATGTTGGGGGATGTCATCATTGCCGAGCCGAAAGCGCTGATCGGGTTTGCCGGACCTCGCGTCATCGAACAAACCATCAAGCAACAGCTGCCGGATCAGTTCCAACGGGCCGAATTTCTTCTCGAACACGGCATGATCGATATGATCGTCGAGCGTAAGCGTCTCAAGGAGACGATCGGCACCCTCGTGAATCATTTTTAGCTTTCTGCGTCCTCCCGGCTTGTTGATGAGCTACTCCTCCGTCATCGAGTATCTCTACGCGCTTCAGAAGCACGGTATCAAGCTGGGGCTGGAGCCGATGCGGATTCTGTTAGACAGGCTCGGCAATCCCCATCGCTCGCTTCGCACGCTTCATATCGGAGGAACCAACGGCAAGGGTTCCACGGCGGCGATGGTTGCGTCGGTGCTTCAGCAGTCAGGCCGGCGCGTGGGGCTCTACACGTCTCCCCACTTCGTCGAATTCCGGGAGCGGATTCGTATCAACGGGTGCATGATCACGGAGAATCAAGTCGAAGAGGTGATCGCGCGTTTACGAGTCGCTCTGAAAGATGATCTGGAACCAACCTTTTTTGAGATGACGACGGCGTTGGCGTTCCTCTATTTCGCAGATTCAGCGGTCGACGTCGCCGTATTGGAAGTCGGGTTGGGTGGACGGTTCGATGCAACCAACGTCGTGGAGCAACCGCTGGCCACTGCGATCACGACGATCGGCTTGGACCATCAGGAGTATCTGGGGCAAACGGAGGAGGCGATCGCGTTTGAAAAGGGGGGAATCATCAAGCCATTTGTACCGGTGGTGATCGGACGGATGGGGCAGGAAGCTGAACAGGTCCTACGCCGGATTGCGCGGGATCGATCGGCCCCTCTGTGGCAGCTTGGCCGGGACTTTGCTGTTGACGGACATCGTCCCGATCGATTCACCTATCGGGGAGTGACGCGCGTCTGTGAGGATCTGATCTGCGGTCTGGAAGGGCGCCACCAGCGGGATAATGCCGCTTGTGCGTTAGCACTCCTTGAAGCGGCGGGCCGAGCAGGCATCGACTCGGATGACATGGCTGTGCGTGCTGGTTTGCGTACGGTCTCCTGGGAAGGTCGTTTGGAGCTGATCGACGAGTATCCAAAGGTCCTGCTCGACGGCGCCCACAATCCTGCCGCCGCGCATGCGCTCGCGGAGTATCTCAGGGACTTTTCCATCAGTCACCCCACCTCTCGGATCATTCTCGTATGGGGCATGATGCGGGATAAAGATCGACATGGATTTATTGCTCCACTGTTACCCTTTGTGTCGGAAATCGTGCTGACGCAGGCGACTCTCGCGCGCTCTGCTACGGTCCGAGAGCTCCGTGCAACGCTGCACGAATGGCAGGGGCCGGTGCTCGAGGCTGTTCTTCCCATGGACGCGATGACAGCCGCCAGAAGCCGAGCCATGCCTCACGATCTCATCTGTATTGCCGGATCGTTGATGCTCTTAGGGGATATCAAAGCGGCAGTGCGTGGCTGTGGGCTGTCACCGATTCGTGGCTAGCATGGTGGGTCCTCTCGTGTGGGTCCGCTGGCGGCTCTTCTTTGCCGTCGCCGCCCTCGTTGTCGTTCCGTTTCCTGGATCAGCGGCAGACAATCGAGTTGGTGCCGGAACGTCCTCTGCTGGATCCGCTCCTCTCGACATCACGGCAGAACGTATCGACTATCGACAAGAGGAAGACGTCTTCGAAGCGAACGGATCGGTCGTGATTCAGCAGGGAACGATCAAGCTGACGGCTGACCACGCCACCATTCAAGCCTTGCCGGGGATTCTCACCGCCGTCGGCCATGTCCATTTAACAGACCCGCAGGCTGACGTGACGGCTGAGCGGATGGAGCTCAATATCAATACTGAGGCCGGCGTCGTGACGCATGGCCGGCTCTATGCTCCGACGACCAACTCCTCAATCTCCGGAGGCCTCCTACAGAGATTTTCCGAATATCATTACCGAGCGAAAGATGGCAGTTTTACGAATTGTGATGCGCAAGATGGAGAAGTGCCGGCCTGGCGCTTTCGGTTTAAAGATCTGGATATGACGCTCGGGGACACGTTGGGATTGAAGGGCACCTGGTTCTGCGTATTAGACGTGCCTACGATTCCACTGCCCATCTTCTCGTATCCTATGAACAGACGACGCACCGGATTTCTGATGCCGATCCCGAGCTATGACAATCGGTTCGGATTCCACGTGAAACAGAGCTTTTTTTGGGCGATCAATCCGAGTCATGACCTGACGGTGACACCATCGTATTACAGTAACCTCGGGTATGGGTCAGATTTTCTGTATCGGTATGCCTTGGACCGGCGATCTCGCGGGCAGTGGTTTGTGAGCTATCTACAACAGACTGAGCTTCCCAACGTCTCCGGTGCCGCTGCCAGCGGGCAAAGTGCGGAAGAGGGACGGGCGGTGCTCACCGGAACCCATACGCAATACATCACCGATACCCTCTTGCTCCGAGCCAACGCGAATTTGCTTTCAGACCCACAGATTTTGAATCAGTTGAGCAATTCCGGAGCGCTCCGAGCGTTACCGAATTCCGAATCAAACTTCTTGGCGACTCAGCGCTTGCCCTACGGCAATCTCTATCTCCTGGGCCTTTATCTACAGCCGTTACAACAGGGAGGAGCGGACACATTCCAACGTCTCCCAGAGGCCGGCTATAACCTACCCTATGTCTCACTGTTTAATTCACCTATCCTCTTCGGCATGGACGGACAACAGGTCTATTGGTACCGACAGGAAGGGTTTACGTTCAATCGGATCAATGTGGTTCCGGGTATTTCGACCGAGGTGTTTCATCTCGGACGGATGATCGGACTCCGCCCCCAGGCGAAGTTTCGTGAGGTGTACTATACCAGAGGCATACAAGATGATGAGGCGCAAAATCGAGAAACGTTTTGGTTAGGACTGGATGCGACTTCGAAGCTGGCACGCCGGTTCCCGCTGGCTGATGGAAACAGTCTTTTGCACACGCTCGAACCGAGGGTCACCTACGAGTATGTTCCGGTGACCAACCAGTCCAATCTGCCTCAAATCGACGCAGTCGATGACCTGCCGGGGAAGAATCTGCTGACCTACATGCTGCGCAGCCGGTTATTGGAATCCGGCAAGCGAAATGCCTTCAACTGGCTCGATCTGATGGTGGCCCAGAGCTATCATGTCGGTGATGTGCAGACGATGGCGGCTGATTATGCTCCCGGTGTCACTCCGACCATAGGAACGCCTACCCAGCCGCTCCAACCGGCGACCGTGCCGATTCAAGGGAAAAAGTTTTCTGATATCTGGATGCGGGCCGTCATCGGCAACAACCTCCCGTCGCAATTCGGACTCTCCCAAATGGGTGCGCCGATATTCGGACCCGCGTCCCAGGCCTGGGCGTTGCGCCCGCCGATCAATCGGTATCTGACGATCGATGCGTTCGTCGATCCCTACCAACTCGGGTTCAGTCAAATCAACACTGACCTTCGTTTCCAAGAAGGAACCAATTGGTATGTCGAGGTGGGGCAGCGTTACGCACGAGACGGCTCGCGGGTACGGAGAGGGGATATTTGGAATGCCATTTCGTTCAATGAAGTGTTTGCTCCGGCCAATGGAATCCTGTTTGCCACGATGGGCGGCGCGTTCCGCACTCCTTGGGGATGGACCTTCGGGGCAAAGGCCTATTATGACCTCGAAAGCGGACTAGTTCCGGAAGTGGATACGGTTGCGCTCTATCAGAATCCATGCAAGTGTTGGTCTGTGGGGTTTTATTTTTTAAAATTCCCGGACCGCGAGCAGTACAGCTTCATGTTGAGCCTCACTGGGATCGGCTGGACCGAGGATTCCGGGACGCGTGTGATACGGACTCTCTTGAGCCCGCTTCTGTGGGGTGAGCGTGGTCTTCCTTGGGCGGCGCCGGGTGGTCCCTATGGCCTGCCTCCGCAGGCTGCGGAAACGGGCGACACCTTGCCCGGAGCTCAAACCAGCCGATGACCGTATTTGACAGTAAAAACAATGGTGGGGTACGATGCCGAAGTTGGTGCGTGTTCATGATCTCAACCTTGAAGGAGGGCGCAGACGTGGCTGGTGATGCCTTGAAAGTCGAAGATTCCACCTGGGATGCCGAAGTTATGAAGGCTTCCGAACTTGTCATGGTCGATTTTTGGGCTGTGTGGTGCGGCCCCTGCCAAATGGTGGCTCCCATCGTCGACGAATTGGCCCAGGAATATGCCGGAAAGCTCAAAGTTCGAAAGCTAAACACCGATGAGAATCCAGAGGTTGCGGGTCGTTATCAGGTGATGAGTATCCCCACCATTCTTTTCTTCAAAAACGGCCAGCAGGTTGAGAAGTTGGTGGGTGCCAGGCCAAAACGTCAATTCAAAGAGATGATCGACTCGCTGCTCGTTCAACATGCAGGGACCGCCTAAGTAGCCTCCTCGCAGCCATGCTCACTGAGCTGCGCATCACAAATTTTGCTGTGATCGAACGACTGAGTCTGACCATTGACTCAGGATTTACCGTGTTGACCGGAGAGACGGGAACCGGAAAGTCTTTGTTGATCGATGCCGTGGCCCTGCTTGTGGGTGGGCGGGCCTCAAGCGACCAGATTCGATTCGGGGAAGATGAAGCCCAGCTGGAAGCGTCGTTCGAGATTCCGCCCGCACATCCCCTCCTTCAACGCCTGCGGACCCGAGAGGTCCTAGGACCGCAGGATTCTCAACTCATCATTCGACGCATCATTGCTCGATCAGGAAGAAACCGGGTTTACTTGAATGGAGTCCTAAGCCCGGTCCATGTGCTGGAAGAGTTCGCTGGCACGCTCATCGATATTCATGGCCAGCACGACCAGCAATCGCTCTTGTCTAACTCCGCTCAGCTCGAGGTTCTGGATGCCTATGGCCGTCTCCTGGAGCTGCGGTCTCAGTATCGCACGACCTATTGTGCTTGGATACGTTTCCGTGAGGCACGGGCTGAGTTGACGGCTAGGCTGCAGCAGCGAGCCCAGCAAGAGGATTTGTTGCGTTTTCAACAGCAGGAATTGGATGAGGCTGCCTGCCGAATCGGAGAGGAAGAGTTACTGCAAGCCGAACGGCATCGGTTGGGGTCGTCGCGACGTCTCGCCGAGCTGGCATCAGAAGCTCAGGGACGAATTCACGACGACGCGCAAGGTATCTTGGCGAACCTGGTGTCAATGGAGCGCGTTTTGGCGGAACTGTGTCAGATTGATCCTGAGATGCAGCAGGCCCTTCGATTTGCCTCCGAGGCCAAGGTGCTCCTGAAAGAAGTCGCCGATTCGCTTCGTCGTTATGCCGAGGGCTTGGACGCCGACCCTATGCGACTCAGTACGATCGAGGATCGTTTGGCCGTCATCCAGAGGATGAAAAAGAAATACGGAGGGACGATAGAAGCTGTCCTGGAGACGCATCACCGGGTGAAGCATGACTTGGAGCAACTTCGAGGAGCGGACAGCGAGCTCGATCGGTATGATCATCTCATCGATGAACAAGAACGGAACATGTCGGTGCTGGCGCGAACGCTCTCAGAACAGCGAGCGGAAGCAGCGAAACGGTTGACGAAATCAGTGGACAAAGAGCTCAGCGCGCTGAAAATGGGGTCGGTTCGGTTTCTTGTTCAAGTCATGCCGAGCGGAGCTGCCGATGGCTACGGTCCTGATGGAAGCGATCGTGTCGAGTTTCTGCTGTCGGCCAATGCCGGTGAGCCTTTGAAGCCGATATCTCGTGTGGCATCCGGCGGCGAACTATCGCGTGTCATGTTGGCGTTGAAATCCGTCCTTGCTGATGTCGATCATGTGCCGGTCTTGATCTTCGATGAGATCGACACAGGGGTTGGAGGGGCTGTCGCGGCCACGATCGGGAAACGGCTAAGGGAGTTGGGCCGATACCATCAAGTGTTGTGCATCACGCATCTCCCTCAGGTCGCCTCTCAAGCCCAACATCATTTCTCGGTTGAAAAGTCGGAAGTGAAGGGACGGACGGTCACGACGGTGCGTTCGTTGACCGGTATGAGTCGCGAGGGAGAAATTGCGCGCATGCTTGGTGGAGAGCGAATCACTCAAAAGGCACGATCTGCGGCAGCGGAGTTGATCGCCGAAACGCGTGAATAGATCAAGCGGCGGGAGCGATGTCGATGGCGGGCGGCGAGAGGGGCGAGTCCTTCACGACCTGTAGGAAGAATTCCAGTAACAGCGGATCGAAATGTCCATGGAATTGGAGGGAGAGCTGACGGATCGCGACATCCAGTGGGAGAGCGACTCGCCCAGGTGCGTCGGCGGTCAGATGATCGAACGTTTGAGCGATGCCGACAATGCGAGCCAACAACGGAATATCCGAGCCTCGGAGTCCACGAGAGTAACCTTGTCCATCCCATTGCTCGTGGTGGGATGCGATGATTTGTCCCACCTCAATAGGGAATCCCAATGGGGCAATCATCCGTGCTCCTCTGTCGGGGTGTTCTCTACAGGGGGATGCTTCGCCGGACGGAAGGATCTGGTCCTCTGAAAACCTATACGATGGGATGCTGGTTTTCCCTATGTCATGTAAGAAGGCCCCTAGGGCCAATGCTTCTTGCTCGGAGGCGTTAAGATTGAGTCGGCTGGCCATCAACGTGGCATGGAAACTCACTCGGCTGGAATGATTGAGTAATTGACGGTCTGTGGCCTCCAGAATATCGGACAAGAGTGGAAGCAGGTTCATGTCGTCTTGCCGTAAAGCGGCATCGCCTTGTGGGTCGGACAGTGCGGCATATCCTGTCTTGACGTGATCCCATGCTCGTGCGCTCTCTTCCTCTGATCCCCAAAGGTCCGTGAGTGTCAGAAGACAGCCTCGTAGAAAGTCGAGGCGGCGTTTCTTGTCCATCGTCTGCCGAATCAGGGTAGTCAGTTCATTCACGTTGAAAGGTTTAAGCAAATAACCAGCGGCTCCATGGCGGATACCTTCCATGGCAGACTTCAGGCTCCCGTATCCCGTGACGATAATGACCTCTACGTCGGGGCGATGGTGCTTGATGTCTTTGAGAAGATCGAGTCCGTGACGATCCGGGAGTTTTTGGTCAAGAGTGATCACATCAATGGATTCCCGGTCGAGGACTTCAAGAGCTGTCTTAGCGGTTTCTGCTGAACGAACGTTGCAGAAGGTGCGAAGTATCACGTTAAGAGCATCGCGGGGCCCCGCTTCATCATCGATTACGAGGACTGTCGGTTGTGTCCCTGTCTGACAAGAAGCCGTGACCATGCTCGCTGGCTACTCCAAATCACGTGCTAGCAAGCAATTCTCATTCCTTTTCATGGAGTTAGGGAGTTGTTCAATATAGGGTGGTGGACGGTGGGGCGGGCAACTATAAGTAGCTTACAATAATAATAGGATACCTATTTGTATTGCTGATCAGTAGGGTCATGTGTGCAGAAGTGCGACATTCTTGTGCAGAAGTGTGTCATTCTTGCATGGGTGGAATCTGCTCTTGGGCGGCGGAATTGTCTGGACGACCAATGCCGAGGGTGTCCATTCGGTATTTCAGCATCCGGCGGCTGATTCCCAGTAAGTTCGCGGCGTGGGTTTGTACGTGATTGGTCCGTTTTAGCGCGTCCAGGATAATCTCCCGTTCAAACTCCATCACGGCTTTTTCAAGCGACATGCGACCGGCGAGGGTATCGTCTCGAAGAGACGTTGAACGAGAGTCGCTCTTCATCAGCGTCGGCAAATGCTCGGGGGTGATTTGTGCAGCATGTTGAGACCAGATGAATGCTTGCTCGACGAAGTTTTCGAGCTCGCGAACATTGCCCGGCCAAGCATAACGAGTCAGGAGCTCCAGAGCGTCTTTCCCGAAATCGATCTGAGGACGTCGTTCCGCCTCCAGCCGTTTCTCGAGGAAATGTTTGGCCAGAAGGGGAATATCCTCGCCACGTTCCCGGAGCGGGGGGAGAAAGAGCGCAATGACGTTGATGCGGTAGTACAGGTCTTCTCGAAACTGCCCCTTTCGAACGAGTTCGTCGATATTCTTGTTCGTCGCCGCCACAATGCGGACATCGACCTTGATCGGCTGAACCCCCCCGATCCTCGTAAATTCTCGCTCTTGGATGACACGCAGAAGCTTCGCTTGTGTGACGGGACTTAAGTCGCCGATTTCGTCCAGGAACAGCGTTCCGGTGTTCGCCAACTCGAACTGTCCGACGCGTCGAGCTGTGGCATCCGTGAACGAGCCCTTTTCGTGGCCAAAGAGTTCGCTTTCAATGAGCGTTTCAGGCAAAGCCGCGCAGTTCAGTGCAATGAAGGGGCGTTCGCGCCGGGAACTGTTGTAGTGCAAGGCTCTCGCCACCAATTCCTTTCCCGTGCCACTTTCTCCCGTTATGAGCACGGTGGTACGGCTGTCGGCGACCTGCTCGATTTTTGAGTAAATCTCCTGCATGCCTTGGCTTTTGCCGATCAAATTATGGAAGGCATAGCGCTGGACGACTTGTGCCCGCAGTTGCTTGACCTCTCGCTCCAATTCGGAGGAGTTCAGCACTCGATCGATGACGATACGGAGTTCATCGACGTCGAACGGTTTTGAGAGATAGTCAGCGGCTCCAAGCTTCATGGCGTCGACGGCTGTTTTGACGGATTTGGTGCCTGTCAGCATGATGACAGGGGTTATCTTGCTCTCCATACGGAGCGTTTGAAGCACTGCGAGACCGTCGGTTCCGGGGAGAAGAACGTCGAGGAGGATGAGGTCGGGCTCATCCTTCCGAAACACATCGAGCCCCTCATGTCCGTCACTAGCTTGGAGAATGTCATAGATTGGTTCGAGGACCATCTTCAGAGAGGTACGGACTCGGGGATCGTCATCGATCAACAGAATTCGTTGCTTAGCAACCGAGCTTTCCACAAGCGCTCCTTGCCTTCTACCCCTGATGGGAGGGAAGTGTGATCCGGAAGGTCGTTCCGATCCCTTTCGTGCTCTGAACTTGAATCTCTCCGCGATGCTCCCGAATGATCTGATGAGCGATGGTCAGTCCCAACCCCGTTCCTTCGTTGATGGTGCTCGTGTGTTTGGTGGTAAAAAACGGGTCGAAGATGTGATCAAGATTTTCTGGTGAGATGCCGTGCCCCGTATCTTCGATCTCTATCTGAGACCACACCGCACCGTCCGCTTTCTGGAGCCTGGTGGTCCGTACACGGAGGGTTCCGGTTTTATCGCTCATGGCATCCATCGCATTCAAGAGCAGGTTCAAAAGCACCTGTTTGACTTGTTGCCGATCCAACATGCCACGGGGCAGCTCAGGCGCCAAATCTTTTTCAATCTTAATCCCGCGGTTGTCGGCTTTCACCTGGATGAAGTACAGGCAGGACGAGACGATCTCATTCAGATCCTCATCGGTCAACTGAGGTTCCATGTACCGAGCGTAGTCGAGAATTTCCTGAATCAACCGTTCAATTCGATTGACGTCCTCGAGAACAATTCGACTGAATTCACCGATAAATCGACTATCATCCTTGCGTTCCGGAGCCAGCTGAATGAAGGTCTTGATCGACGTCAAGGGATTTCTGATTTCATGAGCGAAACCTCCGGCAATGGTCTCCAAGGAACGCAAGCGATCAGTTCGTCGCATGAGAGCCTGTGACTGCCCGAGATCCTCGTACAGCAGGAAGGAGTCGATCGCGTTGGCGGCATTCTGAGCCATAGCAGCCAGGAGTTCCATGGTATGGGAAGGAGTGACAATGGGACCTGTCCGGGATTGGAGCAACACGAAGGCGATCAACCTTCCACGATTCAGCAGCGGGATGGCCAGATCGATCGCAAGTGTGGCGAGTTGGGTACCGGTCGTATTGTCCAGCGGTGCCATGTATAGGGAATCGATTAAGGCGGACGAATCGAGGATGTCCTGGTGGTTGGCCAGTTGCTGAACTAGGGGATGATTGAGGGCAACGATGGGAGATCCTACTCTCGAAGGGATCTCCGGTTGTGAAACCACCTGGCAGAAACATTCGCGGTCGCGATCAAACACATAGAGCACGGCTTGAGAGTGCCGGGACACTTCGGAGAGGCCGGAAAGTATGCGCTCTGCGATGACGGGGAGACTGGTCGGGTGTCCCATGTCCCGCGCGAATTGCGTGAGTCGTTGCAGCGATGCTGTAATTGATTGATCAGAGCCCGATTGCAGAGTCGTGCGATCCGTCATGAGCGTGGTGTGTGAGGTCTTATGCGGGTGCCGTTCGTCGCGGTAAAAACATGACTAAGTATCATTCCTAGGTTGAAAGTATACACCCGAGGGGCTGTTTCATCCAGCGGATTTGGTCTTCCGTACAATGATGAGTAGACGTTGGTTGTCGTGGACGGAAAAACTGGATTGAACCTCCGGAATCACGGCTGTCAAACCATCAGGCTCCACGGAGCCGGCTGAGATAGTGAAGCAGAATTTGGACGATAGAAAACTGCGGGATGCCCGCAGGCCTGTCGGATGGTTCCTGCCGACAAGCCTGCGGGAGGAGATCAGTACGCGGCGGCGGTCTTGCCTTGCTCCGAGCAAGCCCCTGGAGTCATGTAGAGCAAGTAATTGCCCATGCCATGTTGGAGTTCAGTTTTCTGTAGAGAATGGTGGTAGACCATTACCATCTCATAGTCATCCTCCTTGGAGATGGGGAAACCCTGGACATCTTTATAGACTTGATGGGGTAAGAATTCGCGGAGCGTTCCATCCCTCTCAACATCCGGTACAGTCCGGAGGAGGGTCTCTCCCTTGGTCTTATTCTCCAATGCGATCAGGAGCAATTCATCGTGGCCGTGCGGATACGCGTATTTGACGCAGCCATCCATACTAAACTTCAATGGTGCCGTACGGACTTGGACACCCGCTCCGAGTTCGATCCCTTCGTCTGTCTGATCCGGCGGACGGTCGCCGAACTTGGTGAAGCAAACGATGTTGACGCCGACCTGATAGACCTCCATCGCTTTGACCGGTTTGGTCTTCGGCGCAAAATACATCGTGAACGTTGTAATGACGTCTTTGGTGGGCGGGGCACCGTGATAGAAGGCGACGACCGTCATCAATTTGTCGGTTGCCGACAGCTTCACGCCATATCCATCGGGGAATTGGGTCTCGGACATTTCGAGTCCGGCTCCACCGAAGAAGAGTGGCTCACCGGGACAGGACACGCTGGGTTTGGTGTTGTTGATCATCAAAATATGGTGCAGGTAATTTTTTGGTAATTCCTTCCCATCGACCGTGGTAATGGCCGACTTAAAGCCGACCAAATATTTATCTTCCGGCAACTGGAAGTGGAACCGAGGCATGGAATCGCCCATATCGCCTTCGCCATGGCCGGTCGGAAGATCGATGGGGCCGAAGGTCAGAATCGCGGTATTCTCTCCATAGGTGATCTTTGAGCCCACGTGTTTTTTCAATGTGGGAATTGCATGGTGATCGTGGCCCCCATCGGCATAGGCTGATGAGGCCAGGAGCAACACGGAGAGCGGAAGCATAAGGAATCTGCGCATAGGACCTCCCAGAGGAAGTAAAGCAGTGATTGGAACCGGACTCCGACTTGGTGGCATGGTTGAATAAGTGAGCTGATTCATTGGGTGCCGGCGGGGATCGGCGTGAGCCGATTCCATTGGTAGGTACCGCCATGTTCGCGCGCTGGAATGTTTTTATGCGTGCCCACGCGGGTGTACCACCATACGCCTTTGGCCTGAGAGCCGTCTTCTGAGAGGAGGACTTCAAAACCTCCCTCACGATCGTTACCGGGTTGTTGCCAGGTGCCTTGCCACAGACGATCGGCAATCTTCGTGGTGACAAAACGGCCGCCATGTTGGGTGTACGGCCCGTTGCCGTTCTTGTCCAGCGTGGCCTTGTACCGTTTTTCGTCCTCGACCTCGAGAATCTCCCATTCTCCGCTCACGTCAGGCACCGCTGCGGCAGCATCATTGCTGACGAGCTTTTGCGATCCCGCAGCCAGCGCTGGTGAGGCAAGGGAACCTCCTAATTGAGCGGATCGAAAGGACTCGTGCCACGACAACAGCTGCCAACGGCCGGCACGACGTTCGAGAACACCGGTTTCCCTTAAAGGAAGCACGGTCCGTTTCACCTTGGACCCTTCACCGACGTAGCGCGTATAGTCGACCTCCATCGTAAACCAGGCCAGGTCGCCTTTCGTCCAGACCTTGAGCTCATTGATCGGAATCTCAATCTTCTGAGCGTTGATGAATTCCTCTCTCATTTCCTGTTCGAACTCCGGCCAGCCCACGTATTTGCGACCCCCGACCGAGTAACTGACGATGTCGGCATCGTGAGCCATAAGCCGAGAAAGAGTCGGGAGGTCTTTGTCCGCATTGGCCCGGACCATTTGACGAATAGCCGTTTCTGGGTCGGAAGGGTCACCGCTGCTCGCCACCTGAGCAAACCCGATGACAAGCAGCAGACTTCCACAGACAAACCATCCCCGATGGGGCATAGGGAGCTCCATATATGCGACAAGGTTCAAATGAGCAGGAAAACTACACGGCCTGAACGATCATGTCAACAACGAAGTAAAATCAGGACGAACGAGGAGCGACCACCACTACGGTGACATTGTCTTCGCCGCCACGATCGAGCGCCGCGGTGACGAGGCGGTTGCAGAGATGAGTCGGATCGAGTTCGCCGGGGGCGAACACTGTTCGGATATCCTCGTCCTCCAGCATCTTGGTCAGTCCATCCGAGCAAAGCAGAACCAGGTCCTCCGGAAGTATGGGAAACGCGGTGATGGTAGGTTTCACTGTCGCGCCTACCCCCAAGGCACGCGTCAACACATGCCGCTCCGGATGTGTTTTCGCCGATTCTGTCGTGAGGATGCCTCGTTCCAGGTATTTTTCGATCAACGTGTGGTCCTTGGTCAGAGGGGTCAACGTGCCCGATCGAAATCGATAGGCACGGCTGTCGCCGACATGGGCGAGATATGCGACCGGGGCAGGTCCAGAAATGATCGCCAGCAGCACGATGGTCGTGCCCATTCCTTTCAGCCTGGATTTTGATCTGGACCGATTGAGGATGGCGTCATGCGTTCGGCTGATCAGGTCCGTCAACACATCTGTGGGAGACGTTTGACCGTTACCGAGCAGGCGGCTCGATGCTGCGGCCTCGGCCTGTATCGTGGCGATAGCCGTCTGAGCGGCGACTTCTCCGCCAATATGACCACCCATTCCATCCGCGACGGCCCAGACACCCACCTCATTGATGACAGCGAACGCATCTTGGTTGAGGGTGCGCACGAGTCCGATTTCGCTCCGACCGGTGCCGATCCAGGTACTCATTGGGAATAGGTCGGGGAATAGGTCGATGGAAGAGTGGTCGACATTGAGGAGAGTCCGAACCAAACCATGCTCGTCGCCTTCTTCTCGCGATGAAGTCCCATGACCGTCACCTCCTCAGATTCGGATAAGGCGTCGGTCGTTTCGATGACGAGGTAACTTGCCCGAGATCGGCAGGTCCCATACGCCTCTAGAAGCTCCCTATCGTACCAGATCTTGCGGTGCTCGCCTAGGGCGTCTACCGACGGGCGATTACGCAAGGTTCGCCGCTCGAACAAACCCTCTTGTTGCCGGCGCCGGACTGGCCCAACGTCTGGTGAAAAGATGAGGCTGAAGGTCGGCATCTCAGCGATTGTAGCCTTGATTTCGCATAGGAGACAAGTTACAGTTCCAAGGATCACGAAGAACGCCGTGAAGAGACAAGTGGATCATCGATCGCATGACCGTGCAGGCAAAGCGGATTCGTATCACCGTGGGGGGAGTTCAGCTGGAGGCAGAACTCAGAAAAACGAAGACGGCTGACGAAGTCTACGCGGCGCTTCCGGTCACGGCTGCGATCAGCACATGGGGAGAGGAATTTTACTTCCCGATTTCCGGGGTCCGCGACTATCGGGAAACGGCGACGACCCAGCTGAAGGTCGGAGACATCGCCTTCTGGGGAGCAGGGAAGGTGCTGGCGATCTTTTTTGGGAGAACCCCAATGAGTTTGGGGGCCGACCCGGTCCCGGCCGATCGGGTGAATATCATCGGGAAAATCGTCGGCGATGCGAGCCGATTTCGGCAGGTCATGGACGTCCCGACGATTCATCTCGAACCTGGGTGAATGCGATGCGGCTGTCGAAAGAGCGGGGGCGGCATATAGCCGAGAGCCTCACCGGTCGTCTCCAAGCGGAAGGACACCTCGAACTAGTCGGAGAGCGCAAGGGATTCGTCGAGGCATTGGATCAGGCCATCACGCATGAGCTGGCCGCGGAGGATCGTGTGAATGCGGAGGTGCGGCAACTGCTGAAGGCCTATGAACATCAGATTGAGCAAGGGCAGGTCGACTATCAGAAGATGTTCCAGATGGTGAAACAAAAGTTAGTCCGTGAACGGGGCATCATTTTATAAAGCGTGAAACGTGAAGCCTATTTCGTGAAGCGCTTGCGAATGGCGAGAGACGAGCGACCCACGACGCGTGCTGCATGTTGAGCGAGGACAAAGTCAGTCATCTGTCTCATGTGATTCTCACGGCCATCAAGCAATATGCCGGAGCGAGAGTCAAGAGCGATGATGCACGGTTGTTAAAAGAGATCAAGCGCGTGTTGGCTGCAGAGTTGGTCCAGGAACAGGAGATTGATCGAAAAGTGAAAGCCAAACTCGCGTCGTATTCCCGAGGCATTATTGAAGGGAGTAACGAATGGGACGTGCTGTATCGAAAGCTGTTCGAGGAAGAAACGCGCAAGCAGATGAAAGTCTGAAGGTTGAGGTCGCATCGTCATGAAAAATCCCGTACAACGATTGGCAATCTTGAGTATCGTGCTGGTGCTTGTCGGCATGACCGCCTGTTCGCAGAAGCGCAAGCCGCTTGTGCCACTTGCCCTTGACGGCGAGGTGAAGTCTCAGGCTACGGCGCTGACTGAACAGGGAACGCAAGCCTATCAGGGCAAACAGTTTGAAGAGGCTAAGCAATACTTTGAACAGGCGGTTGCCGCAGCACCGCAATCCGGCCAAGCCCATTATAACTATGCATTGGCGTTGAATGCGCTTGGTGATACTGAACTCGCGCGGCAGCACTTCATAGCAGCTGCCGACTTAGCGCCAGGAGACAAAGTCATCTGGGACTCTCCGGCGCTGTCGCCATACGGAAATCCAGAAAGTAAAAACAAGGCCAAGATGCGTCCCAATACGCCTCGCCGCTCGTCGTTCGGCGGTGGCATGCCCTCCGGGGGGTATTAATCCCGGATTTCGCAGTAGCCGGTGTAACCAAGAAGCCGGGTCGAGCAACACCTCGACCACCAATGGCTTGAGGCGTCAATTCTGAGGCGCGCCGCAGTTGAATATGATGAAAGTCGGTTTTGCTGGTTGTGCAGGAATTCATTTGGCTGAATCTTGGTAGATCGACACACGTTGTACGGTTACTGCGGAATCCTGGTTAATTCCCGAATGAGGATGGAGCTATGAGCAAAGATCTTGCGGTAGGGGATCAGGCACCGGAACTTTCGATCCCGGATCAGCATGGGAAGACGGTGACTCTGAAGAGCTTCAAGGGCAAACAAATCGTGCTGTATTTCTATCCGAAAGACGATACGCCGGGATGCACGAAAGAGTCCTGCGACTTTCGGGATGTGGAATCGCAGATTCTCCGGGCGGGAGGCACAATCGTCGGAGTGAGTCTGGACGGGAGAGAGTCCCACCAGAAATTCATCAAGAAATTTGGATTGCCGTTTCCGCTCCTCAGCGATGAAGATGCGGCGATCTCCAAGGCGTACGGTGTGTACAAGGAAAAGAACATGTACGGCAAGAAATATTGGGGTATCGAGCGGAGCACGTTCGTCATTGATCCCGAAGGCAAGCTGAAGGCGATCTTTCGGAAGGTCAAAGTCGACGGTCACGCGGATGAAGTGCTCAAGGCGCTGAAAGCCTAATCTCCACCGGCAGTTCGTGACGTGTCTTTTCTTGTTCAGAAGGCTGTGCGGCCGATGATCAGCCAATTCCGCAGAGCCTGTTTCTCTCTCTGCCTTGTCATTATTGCCTCACCTGGTCTGCTGTTTGCGGCGGAGAAAAGTTCCGCTACGATTCTCGTCAAGGACGTGCTGACGTCTCCTGGTCAGTCTGCCACCATAGAGGCCAAACTCATCTCAAAACGGCTCATGCTGATTGCCGCACTTGGCGGGGAACCACTTGAACTCGTGTTGGATGGGAAGGTTGTCGCCACAGCTTTGACGGGCGGGGACGGAAGGGCGTTCTTCACCTATAGCCCGAAGGCCCCGGGTCTCGCAACAGTCCTCGTCCGCGTTGGCAACAGCCCTCGAGTCGATCACGCAGAAGGCCAGGCAAATCTGGCTGTGTGGGAAAAGCGACAACCGATTCTCATGATCGAGCTGTCGTCGCTGATGGAAGAACCGACGCCGAGTCCTGTCCCTCCCATGGGGATTGCGTTTGAGTCGGAACGAAGACCAATGACCCAGGCAGCCGATGAACTCGGCAAGCTCACCAAGTTCTACTATCGGGTCATTTATGTCGTCGCTTTGTCTGCCGGAGGAGATGGAGCTCGGGCGAGTGCTGAGGCGAGAGATTGGCTGAACAGACACAAGTTTCCAACCGGCTATGTGATGCCGTTACCGTCGGCTCCCCAAGCCTTAGGGGCAAAGATCGACGAATTCCATGCGGCGGGATGGAAGACCGTCAAGATCGGAATCGGCCGATCCAAAGCCTTCGCCGAAGCGTTCCTACAACGCCGCCTCGAAGCCATCATCGTGCCGGAACCAACCAAAGGCGACGTGCCGCGCAAAGCCAAGGTGGCGAAGGATTGGAAGGAGGTGCGGAAAAGGTTGTAACGGAAATCCACCATCCACACTGCCGTCGATGGCCTTGGCCATCCGCTTATTGGAGGTGGTATTTGGCCATACGGTAGCGCAGCGTGTTCCTGGTCATTTTGAGGAGTCGGCTGGCTTCCGAGACATTGCCTGAAGACTTCCGTAACGCTTCCTCAAGCATCCGCTTTTCAATGTCCTGAAACGACAGCCCGAAGGCCAGCAACGATGGCTTGGCACTCTGACTCAGGCCATTGGTCGGGGGAGCGGCTCTCACGGATGCCGGTAAATGAGCAGGCTGAATGATCTCTGCTTTGCATGTGATGGTCAGCCATTCGACGACATTGTGGAGCTCGCGTACATTTCCAGGCCAGTCATGGTCCCGAAGGACGGTAAGGGCTGCCGGAGCGATAGTCCTGATGCGGCACCCGCGCTCCTGTCTGGCCCGTTCCAAAAAAATCAGGAGAATCGGCTCGATATCCTCAAGTCGTTCACGCAACGGGGGAATGCGCAGCTGGTAGACGTTCAATCGATAGTACAGGTCGAGGCGAAAACGACCGGCCTTGATCTGGGCAAGCAGATCCTCATTCGTGGCGGCGATGATGCGGATGTTGACCTTACGGCTGCGGGTATCTCCCAAGGGATCAATGGTGTGATTTTCCAACACGCGTAGAAGTTTGGCTTGGGCGGTGGGACTCATTTCACCGATTTCGTCGAGAAACAGTGTTCCTCCCTCGGCCATCTGAAATCGGCCTGCCTTCGATCGTTTGGCATCGGTAAAAGCACCTGGCTCATAACCGAATAACTCCGCCTCGATGAGATTCTCCGGGATGCCGGCGCAATTCAAGGCGACCAAGGGACCATTGGTTCTAGGGCTGTAGTGGTGGATGGCTTTGGCGAACAGTTCCTTGCCGGTTCCGCTTTCACCAGTGATGAGGACGGTTGCGTCCGTCAGAGCCACTTCTTTTGCCAGTTGCTTCATCAGATTCATTTGCGGGGAAAGGCTGATGATGGAGGTGAATGGATCCTGTGCGGAAGGGGGCAAGGCCGAGCTAGGATGCCTGAGCGCTCGAGTGATGGCGCTTTGTATATCTTCGAGAAGAACGGGCTTCGTCAGGTAATCTGCAGCGCCGGCCCGCATGATCTCGACCGCGTCTTTGATGGAATGGCGTTCCCCGATCACGAGCAACGGCGAGGATGCCGGCGTTTGGCGAGCATACTCCAGCAGCGGAGACAGACTGTGGGGATTACCTTCACCGAGAACCAGAGCCGGGGAAATCTCAGGCCAGAGTGTGAGTCCTTCTGAAACGTTCTCGGTAGAGAAGATTTTTGTTTGAGGAGCGGCAACCTGGACTAGCTGCCGGAGTCCGGAGTCTTTGGAAATAAGGAGAAACGTCTGAAGGTTCATCGGAGTGCTCCCGGTTGTAATCTCCAACCGAACCATCGAACCCCCAATAACCTATACCTCTTTGCGCATGGAAGAAAAGGGGGGAGGCGAGAGAAGTTTAACCGGGTCTAACAGGAGTACCTATGCCAATCGGGTTTTCCCGTGGAGACGTCACTCGCAGAACAACTCCGTGAGTATTTGAAAAGGAATGTTGGAGAACAGTGGGACCGGGATTGAGGAATGATGCAATTCCGGCGAGCTGTCAGCCGAAATCATCAACTGACAGCTCGTCGTGAAGGGTGCATCCGGATTTCTTCAGCAGCTATTCGGTGTCCTTACAGAAGGTTCGTTCGTAGGCGATGGTCATCCAGGCTTCCTCCTCGGTGATGACGCCTCCCTTGATCAGGGCCGGCATACCGGTGCCGGGACTTCCGTTCTTGATGATCCAGTGTAGTTCTCCGTCGTTCCGCTTCTTGTGAAACTTGCAGTTCGTGAAGTTTCGGGGTCCCGGCGACAACAACATTCCACCGGGCCCATTCCCTTCTCCAGTCAGGCCATGACAGTTGACGCAGGTCCCCTTGCCTTCATAGAGTTCCTTGCCTTTGGCGATGATCTCGGGTGTCACGGTCAAAGGGCTCTTTGCCTTCCGTACTTCGGCCCGTTCAGCCTCCGGGACACGCGGCTTCAATGGGTCGGCCTCGGGTGCGGCCCATCCAGCCGTACTCAACAAGGCAACGGCGACTATGTTGCATACTGTCACGACTATACGCGTACCTCTCATGATTCCTCCTTGGTGATTACCGCTGAGGTTACCGCTAGACGGCTGCTCAGGTTGCGCGCCCGAAGACGCAAATGTTGAAAAATATGATAACACGATATGGTCCTCAGCGGCAGTGCCCATGTCCGATGGAAAATGATCAGGCCGAAGTCGAGTTGCAGGCAGGTTTGGGATGCCAGCTGAGGACCTCGCCAAGCCCGAACCTACCAGCCCGAGCTTGGCGAGAGACTAACTTGGGAGTACCACAGTGATCATCACTGCGAACCCTCATTGTGTCATCAGGGAACTTCGACGATGTCCTTTTTCATCGGCCCGAGGACGCCGAGCAGTTCGTCTTTTTCTTGTTTTCCGACGTTGAAGGTGTCCAACGCACTGACCAGGTCTTCCACGAGGGCGTTGAAGGCGGCCGTTGTGACCTTCATGCCCTTGTGCGTCGTCTTCATATCTCGGCCTGAGTAGGTGCAAGGCCCGCCGCTCGCCTGGCAGACCTGTTCGACCAAGAGCTTATTGAGCTGCTTGAGGTCGGTTTTCGCAAAATAGCCGTTGATGCGCTTGTCTGCTCCTACGTTGCCGATGAATTTGGTGACGACGGCTTGAATGGCACCCTGCCCGCCAAGCCGTTCATAGAGCGATCGCTCCGCCGCAAAGGATGTCGCGCTGCTCAGTGTCCAGGTGGCCGCCACGGCAATGGCAACCGTCGCTATCTGCTTCGAGAATCTCATGTCGTCGGCTCCTTTTTGTAAGTAATGATTGATATGACGTCCGTACCCCGGCCTAGTGATTAAGGATTCCAGGGGGTCAGCGGCATCAAGTTGTCATACTTCTTTGGGTTCTGGTTGGCGACCACCACGGCAATCGCACCTCGCAGAGCGCTCGTCAAGGAGTGGGTCACGATAGGATAGGCTCCCGGTTCATCAACGATCATATCGAACGTGGCTGCACTGCCCGGACCGACCACATAGGTCTGGACCCCCGTAAGTTTGTTGGCCGGATTGCCGCTTTCGTAGACGTTGTCCCAGATTTCGGCGATGGTATGGAGAGAAGAGAACTCGTTCGGGCCGGCATTCACAAAGTAAATGCGTACCCGTTCGCCGACCTTGACTTCCAACGGCTCGGATCCCGGGAAGAAGGGATGGTACTTGAAGACGCCGCCGTTGAAGACCGTGAAATCAAATTTCCGATCGAACATCGCCTGCACATTGTCCGGGTTCTGCCACAGCTCGGATTGCACCAGGACGAATTCCCGATCGGCCTTGGGCCAAGCGTTTGCGTTCTTGGGATCGACGATGATCGCACCGAACATGCCGCGGCCAATGTGCTGGATCATCGGCGGTGCGCCGCAGTGATAGAAGAACACGCCGGGCTTCTTTGCCACGAAGGTATACTTGATCGTCTCGCCGGGCCTGATTTCGCGGTAGTTCTTCAGGAAGTCGATCTCAGCCGCGTGAAAGTCCATCGAATGTCCGTTGGCGTTCGTCGGGGGATTGACGAGGGTGAAGTGCACTGTATCCCCTTCCGTCACCCGGACGACCGGGCCTGGCATCTGACCGTTAAAGGTCCAGGCCTTGTACTTCGTACCATTACCGTCGATGACGATCTCCGTTTCGGTCGCCGTGAACGTGACGTCATGGACCTTCGCCGCTGCGGACCCAGGCATCGTGATACAACCGCTGGCTCCGAAGAGGACGGCAAGTCCCAGGGTAGATGTGAGCATACGAAACCTCTGCATAGTAGCCTCCCTTTAGATTTTTTATGGAAAAGAGGCGCTGCACTAAATGAGCTCTGCGAATACCCCCCCCTCCATCGCTCATCAAGCAGGCGCCGGGCCAACTATCTACCAAATTCTGAGGAGAAAATACAAAGAAAATTTTTATGACCTGTTCTTCCCAGTACAGCAGGACCCTGTTTCGCAGGGGCTAAGGCCATGGGAATAGCGGCATCGCACAATACATACCGGCACTGTTGTTAAAGAGGTAACTCTGATCTCTGTGCCAAAGGGAATGATCTACCAGGCAGTTGGTGACTGCACGACATGGTTACGCAGGCTTGAGATTACGCTGGGCGATCGCCACGTTTCGGAGAAGGCCCTGGTGTTTTGCGCGCCTGATCGGGCTCTGTCGAAATACCATCGAGAAGGTCGTCTCATCCAGCTTGGATAGTTCGTTCAACTCAGGAGAGAGTGTCAGATGTGAAGGTTGAAAGGCGCCTTCCCGAGTCGGTTCCGCTCGCAGATTGAACGGACAGACATCGAGACAATCGTCGCATCCGAAGATCTTGTTTCCCATGCCTGTTTGTAGCTCGTGAGGGACGGTGCTGTCGTCGCCACGTAGTTCGATCGTGAGGTATGACACACAACGAGTGGCGTCGACAACGTAGGGCTCCGTGATGGCTCCCGTCGGGCAAGCTTGAATGCAGAGCGTGCAGCTGCCACAGAGATCGGTCGCCGATTCGTCGGGGTCCAGCACCGCCGTAGTCAGAATTTCTCCCAACAGGAGCCAAGAACCATACTCTGCTGAAACAAGATTGGAATGTTTTCCGATCCAGCCTAAGCCTGCTCGTTCCGCCCAGGCTTTCTCCATGATGGGGCCGGTGTCGCTGTATGAACGGGTTCTGGCGTCTGGTGCCATCCTGTGAATCAACTGTTCCAGTTGCTTGAGCCTGGAATCAAAAAGCTTGTGATAATCTCCTCCCCAAGCATATCGCGCAATGCGGCCGTAGCCTGGCTGTTCGTTGGCACGGTGCTCGGTAAGATAGTTGGTCCCCAACGAGATGATGGAGCGGCAGCCGGGAAGCACCAGGCCAGGATCGGCGCGTTTGTTCGGGTCCCGTTCCATCCAGGCCATGGTGCCGTGGTAGCCTCGCCTGAGCCATTCGGTGAGACGATCAAGGAGACGTCGGGGAACTGCAGTTTCGGGATGCGAAAGGGAACTCTTTTCCCGATCGCCGGCAATCGACCCTGTCTGTTCACTGGATACCTGGCTAATGCCGACCGCATCGAATCCCAGCCTACGGGCTTCTTGTTTGATGGTTGCCGTGATGGACATGGGATGTACGTGAGCTCAAGGCTGGGCGGAGCAATCAAAGCGGACACTGAAGTGTGCCGAACATCGGACCGATTTGCATCGGTCGCAAGCGCCGACAATGTTCGTCTTCCAATCGGTCTCCCTTTTATCAAACCGGCACTGTAGTCGGCCGCCTTTCGAGATCGTGCTCCAGGGCTGCTTGGTTCCGGGAATGGAGGCCACCCGGCATCCTTGTGGGAACGGAACGTGGCAGGGGCGTCCGGTGTCACCTTTTTCCATTGAAAAGCTGCACGACAACTCTGTTGTGGCTCCGGAATCCTCTATCTCCTGTGCCCTGATGTCGAGGGAAGGAATGAGCAGCATCAAGAGCGGCAAAGTGAAAAGGCCAAACGCCCTGCATCGAATCGTCATAGGTTTCGATGGTAGCACAGTCCTTTGGCTTGCGGCCATGAAGAGGGCCGCGTAGAATCTTCCCACTGGCTTCTATTCACACCAATGGAGGCTCTATGCTCGCGACACGGATTACGCAAAAAGAGGGCGCATTCTATTTCATCGCGTACAAGGCCGGTGAGCTCTTGAGCAAGGTTCGGTTCACCAGCCGATACTACTTCGAGGGGGAAGAGATCGCACAGGCCAAGATTTCCGACCATGACGACGTGGCGCAGTTTATTGCGGGAATCGAGCGGAGCGAGAAGGGGTTCCAACGGGTCTTGAATCGGCAGAAGATCAAGCAGATCGTCAATTTTTATGAGACGGTCGTAGCTCAACCGATGATTCCCGGCACCGTGCTGCTCTTTACCGATGAGACGCTTCGCTTTCAAAAGGCGGAGGGCTCAGAGTCAATCGGCCACCTGAGCGAGCCGAAGGGAAAGTATCTGGTGATCGACGGCCAACACCGCCTCGCAGGGCTCCACTTTTTCCACGAAAAACATCCCGATCAAAGCGCGCAGGTCGAGGTACCCTGTCTCTTGTTCGATGGGCGGAGCGCCGACTTTGCCACGGAGATGTTCGTGATCATCAACTCTACCCACACGAGGATCAACCGGTCGCATTTGGTCGATCTCTACGAGAAAGTCTCATGGGAAAGTCCTGAGAAGAAGTTCGCCGCCAAGGTCGTGAACCTCTTGTATGCCGAGCCGGACTCACCGCTGCAGTACAAGATCAATCGACTCGGAGGGCGGAGCAAACAGGAAAAATGGATTCTGCAGTCCGAGGTGTTCAACGAGCTGCTGAAAGTCGTGACCATCCATAAGCGCTGGATAGAGACTCATCTTGGGATGAAGGCAGATCGCTGCTACGCACTGGTGCGTGACTACCTGAAGGGGATCAAGGAGGTCATGGGCGAGGTCTGGGGGCAGAACGATCGGTATATGTTTACTCGTGATGTGACGCTCAAGGCATTAATTCGCGTCTTGGACGATTTGATCGTGGATCGTAAGCTCATCAATGACTGGGACGAACAACGGTCGCACAAGCCGTTTGCGGAGATCGTCAAGCCCTGGGCTCCTCTGACGAAGGAGTTCCGCGCCGACGGCTTCTATGAGCGATTTCCGGCTAAAGGGCAACTTGAACGGGTACGGAAGATTCACCAGCGGCTGCTGGATGCGATTGTTGGATAACCGACCAGCATTCTTGTCGGGCGTCGTCTTACGGCTATCACTCGCCGTGCTTCTCTCCGTTGCCGAATCGGAGGCGGCGCCTCTGCTGGCGGCCGAGACGGATAGGCTGGAGGTGAGAGTAGAATCCGGTGGTGGAGTCCGCGCGACGGCGCAGGTCTTCTTTCCAGCCAAGCCAGCGATCGTCCAATCGTTGTTGACCGACTATCCGCATTGGCCCGAGCTCTTTGAAGTTCGTCTGCGGGTAGCCGACTTACAGATCCATGATGGGATCGCGACGGTCGATCTTCGCATCGATCACCCGTTGATGCCGGGGGAGCGCAAGTTAGTCACAGCATCAAAGACTTTATCGAGCGGCGGGCTTGTGACGGACCTCACGGGGGGCGACTTCAAGCGCTATCATCGAGTATGGAAACTACAGTCGATCGGAGATGGAACCCAGACGCGGGGTGATTTCGAGTTGGTGGTTGAAATCGCATCCATGGTGCCGGATTGGCTCGTGGCAATCGCGATGCGACAGGAACTGGAGGCGCACTTTCGTATCGTCAAACAGAAGGCGTTGGAGCTCTCCAAGCGATAACTGATATGGTTCACGGTTCCAGAGGGAAGAATCCTAGTGCATCGGTGCTCGCCGGCCTCTACGTCATTCTCGATCCATCGGTCAGTCCCGATCGTCCCCTTCTCGATGTCTTGAAGGTTTCAGCCGAGGCAGGAGCCAAGCTTTTTCAGTACCGGAACAAGACGGCTTCGATGAAAACCGCCTATGCGGAGGCGTTGCCCCTGAGGCAAGTAGCGCAAGAACTCGGTGTGCTGTTCATTGTCAACGATCGATGCGATTTGGCGCTGGCGGTGGATGCGGACGGTGTGCATCTCGGACAGGGAGATTTACCGCTCAATCTCGCACGAAAGGTCATGGGGCCTGACAAACTGATCGGTATTTCGACACACAGCCGAGAGCAAGTGGCGACGGCGACAGCCGGCGGGCCGGACTATCTCGGCTTTGGTCCGATTTTCACGCCCGGCTCAAAGTTGGACCATGATCCGGTCGTTGGCCTGCAGGGGCTACGAACAATCCGCCCCGTGACTACGCTCCCGATCTTTGCCATCGGTGGAATTACGGCCGATCGCTCTGGGGAAGTGATTCGAGCAGGAGCCGACGGAGTGGCGGTCATCTCCGCAATTCTGAAGGCACCGGATATTTCGCAGGCCGTCACCGACTTTGTCTCGCGGGTTTCAACACCAACTTCGCCAAGTTCTTGAGCGCAGCGCATCGCGCAAGATGGGTGATGGCGGGGCGGAAGCGGTTCGGCAGGCCTGGTTCGTAAGGGAGTGGGCCGAGCACTGCTATGCCGGATTGTTTGCGAAGGATCTCAATCGTCGATCGCTCTTGAACGAGCGCGAGCCCCGATCGGACGGGCTGGGTGCGATTCAGAACGAGAGCGATGATCCGGATCTTCTGTCGCCGAAGGGCTTCGACGGTCAGCAAAGCATGATTGATTCCTCCCAGGCCGGATCGCCCAACGACCACGACTGGAAGGCGTAATAGCTTGATCAGATTCGTGACATTGGACTTGATTGTGACCGGCACGTGCACGCCGCCGACTCCTTCGACCACCATGCAATCATACCGGCCGGACAAGAGGCGGTAGACTTTCTTGATGGTGTTCGGATCGATGGTCTGTCCTTCGGCCTGAGCAGCAGCAAGTGGAGCGACCGGCAACTCAAACGAATAGGGACAGATAGCTCCCGATGTCTCTTCACTTTCAATGATGTTTCGTAACCGGGCTGCATCCGACTGAGCTGCTCTTCCTGCCGAGACTCCTGTCTCAATCGGCTTCATCACGCCGACCGTCAGCCCGCGCTTCTTGAGATGCAGGGCGAGCGCCGCCGTGACCAATGTCTTCCCAACGTCTGTATCAGTGCCGGTGATAAAGATCCCGTGGTTCATCAGCGAGAGGCTTTTACTAGAGATGTCTGCTGTCGCAGTTCCAAACCTGTCCCGATACGTCCTTAAGCTGGGCCAAATGTACGATCGTACCGACGACTTCGTCGAGAGATGCCGGCCGATGTAGTGCGTGATCGAACCATCCCTTATCTTCCGGGAATATTCCATCCGTCAAGTCGGTCTTTTGCCAGCCTGGCAGCACGAGATTCACACGAATATTCTGTGGCCCCCATTCTAGCGCCGCCGTTCTGACAAGACCGATCAGTCCTGCCTTGGATGTCGCATAGGCGCTCTGGCCCGTCGCCCCATGGAATCCCGTGTGGGAACCGATCACGATGATGGAGCCTCCGCCGCGGGCGAGCAGGGCAGGCCCCATGGCTCGCAGACAGTGAAATGTGCCTGTGAGATTCGTGGCGATGACGTTCTCCCAGATCTCGTCTGAATGGCGCACGAGCAAATCGCCTTGCCCGATTCCGGCGTTGCAAACCAATACCAATGGGCCGGACGTGCAGCCGGAGAATCCGTCGACCATGCGTCGAACGGATTCCGCTTCTCGAATATCGGCGGGATAGAGATCACCGGCTCCGCCTGCGTTCAGCACCTGTCGCAATGTCTCTTCTGCCGACGGTTTGTTGCGATAGTAGTGCAGGCCCACATACCACCCGGCCTTTCCGAATCCCTCACAGATGGCACGCCCGATCCCACCAGAAGCGCCGGTAATGAGGACTGCTGGTCTCGATCCAATCGGCGACGGCATGGCAGCGAATTATGCGAGGAGAGCTGTACGAAGGCAAGCGGTGGAAAGACCGGCAGGCGTTTTGTGAGGTAGTACGGGATAGGAAGGTGGCCTGAGGCATTGTGAGGTGATGCTCACCGTGGTCTTGAGTCGTGAGCCTTAGATGGCTCCCCGTCGTCCCCTACCAGTAGACTGCAATCATCTCAAGTGCTTGGTACGCTGATGATTGATGTGGTATGGTCCAGTCGGTGGAATTTGAATGAGACCTTGCAAAAGACAATGAAAACATCCGAAAACACGGAGTGAGTTTTGCCGAGGCAGTCGAATCGTTTCTTGATCCGCAGGGCTTTCAACTGACCGATAGCAAGCATTCTGGGTCTGAAAAGCGATGGTACTGGGTTGGCCGCATCGCAACCGGTCGTGTGCTCACCACGCGCTTTACCAAGCGGGGCAAGACCATACGCATCATTGGTTCCGCTGAATGGAGAAAGTTTCGGAGGCTCTATCATGAAACAACCAAACCTTCGCCATCTCAAGATCGACCGAGGAGGCACTGAAATCATTCGCAACGCGATTCGAAGGAAAGGGCGAGTAACCATCACCGTCAATCTTGACGCGGCCGATCTTCGAGCACAAAAGACTCACTCCAAGAAAGCCGGAGCTCCCTATCAACGTCTGTTGACGCTTCTCACGACCACTGTGTCCCAACAAGATTCGATTCAGTCCCGTCTGGCACGACTTGAGCAGGAACTCCGCAAGATCAAGCGCCACATCGCTGCCTAGCAACTCACTGTCCATTAAAGGAGATAGAGGAGTCCTACGTCACGACGCCTGCCCGATCGTTGTGTGCTGAAGCAGCGCGCAGCCGAGGAAGACTTGCCCCATCAGAGCCTGACCGCCGGCATCCCGCACAACTCCGCCGGCCGCTCTGCTCCATGGACACATTCACCAGTTCTTTTTTGGGAATAGCTACCCCCAAGATTTTAATCGGAGATCACAATACATAATCCAAGATCCGAACCCGAATTCTTATCCATAGTCGGTTCACTCGTTCCGATCCATCTTCGGCGAGCATAAGCAACGCTGAAAACAGGTTTGCTCATCTCGCTGGGGTGATGTACACTAGTCGTGTACATGGGAGGTACTCATGGGATCTGTCAACGTCAAGGAGACGCGCCGCCTCTTAAAATCGCTCCTTGATCGTGCCGAAGCCGGCGAAACCATTACCATCGCGCGACATGGCGAAATTGTCGCGAGACTCGTTCCTCCTTCTCGGCATCCTCGCCAACTGCCGTCTCTCAGTCGGTTACGCGGCTCGATTAAGAGAAAAGGGCGCTCCTTGAGTCGTATCGTGATTGACTCGCGGCTGGATGAACGCGCGTGACGGTCTATGTCGATACCAGCGTCCTTGCCGCGTACTACTGCCCGGAAGCATTGAGTCTTGCGGCGGAGCGCACACTCCGAAGTCATCGCGCACCAACAATCAGCGAACTTACCCAGGTCGAGTTCGCCTCTGCCATTTCCAAGAAGGTCAGGGAAAAGACATTGTCTCAGGAACATGCGGCGAGAGTGATGGCCCAATTCGAGACGCATGTCGAGGATGGATACTATGAAGTCCTCTCCCTGAGGCCGCGAGACTATCGCCTAGCCAAGTCTTGGTTGGGACAACTCAGTGGCACACTCAGAACGCTTGATGCTTTGCATCTCGCCGTGGCCGAGGCTACCGGGGGAGCAATCGTCACAGCCGATCACCGGCTCGCAGCCGAAGCTCAAAGGTTGGGTGTGCCGGTTCGACTGCTCACCGTGGGGCGTGCAGGATAACCTGCCTCTCATGAAGAAGCGCTGTCCATCGATGCATCGCCAGTGCGTTGAAAAGCGGCACGGCGCTGGTGATTCCAGAGCCGTTGCGACGCCGTGGGTTGGGCGTGAACGTGCTCCTACTGCGCTGGCTTCGGGATTCTTAACTGGCGGGTGCTGATCTACAGGCTCGATAGAAATGGGCGGTAGTGCTCGCCAATAAATCACTAGCCATGCCTGGCCTCATGCCGACCACTCCCTACACAGCAGTTGCTCCGTCTGCACCTTGACTCCAAAGAGTCACTCCTGACCTCGTTCTTATATCCCTCCCTTGTCAACCAGCAATGTCCGGTGCAATGCTGGTCTCCATCGCCTATCTGTCAATCGAGAGAGATGCGGAATGCACAATACAAGATCCGATCTCAAATGAGTTCTGTGCATGATGTCCCTCGGCCTATTCACCGGGCTGTGAGCTATTGAACCTATTGTCGATGCAGTCAGTTGATTAAGACTTGCGTTTCGTTGAATTGACAGAAGATCCTGCCTATACTGCCGTTATGAATCCTGATGCCGAGCGATGGCGGGAGCTCGCGGCATATGATCTCGGGACAGCCGAGGCCATGCTGACCGCCGGTCGGTACCTATATGTGTTGTTTTGCTGCCAACAGGCGGTAGAGAAACACCTGAAAGGACTCATCGTTGAGCGCTGCGGGACGTTCCCACCCCGCACGCATGATCTGGCCAAGTTGGCTCATGTCGCCAACGTTACGCCGGACAATAGTCAGGACCTCTTTCTCAGGACCTTAACGAAATACTATGTGGGGACACGGTATCCGGAAGAAGTACGCACCTTGGCCGATGAAGCGACAAGGGACCTGGCGACGCGTTTACTGACACAGACAAAGGACCTGCTCCGATGGCTCGAAACCTTGCCGAGATAGAAACAATCGCCAGCCAAACTCTCTCGCTCTTACGGAAGCGCATTCCGGTCACCGAGGCCTATCTCTTCGGCTCCCAGATCGAAGGTGTTCCGGATGAGCATAGCGACATCGATATTGCCGCCTTTAGCCCGGCTGCAGATGCGATGGATGCCGCCACGAGGGTCGCGCTGGTCGTCGATGTGGAACGGCAAGTCGGTGCGTCCGTCGAGCTGCATCTATACGGGGCTAGCCAATACGCTGACGCCCGACCCACCAACTTTTTTGGATATCTGCGCACCCACGGCAAACCAATCAGCTAACGACTGCTCGCAACCGGTCGCGTGCTCACCACGCGCTTTGTCAAGCGAGGCAATACAATCCGCATCATTGGCTCTGCACAATTTCCCTATCACCGCCTGTTGAAGACGCTTCTCACGACGACGGTGTTCCAACGAGAGTCGATTCAATCCCAGTTGGCACGACTTGAACAGAAACTCCACAAGATCAAGCGCCACGAATCGTCATGACAAATGCGGGTGAATACGTCGGCCGCTCCGCACCACGGGGCAATTCACCAGTTCGCTTTTGAGACAGGCATATCGAGAATCGACTCAACTCTCACAAGGCATCAGACAAGGTCCGACCCCCACTTGACTAACTCTTCTCAATCGGCGCCGGCATGGGAGCGAATTATGCAAGGAGACATGCGCGAAGGCAAGCGGTGAAGATGCGGCAAGTGTGTGGATTCTGAGAAGCTCACCAAGAACGCCGACGTGCCGGCCCAAGTTCATAGACACACAGCCGTAAGTGCCTGGTTCAGCTTCTAGACAGGCCCTACTACGTAGGGTACACTCCTCCGACACAATCCCATTCGATCAGGAATGCTAGCCTCACGTGAATCAAAACAGATACACGCTGTATCGATTCAGATACTTCTTCACAGATAGGTTTTGATTTGAGTTGACCAAGATATTCAGATTGTACGCCTATTGAGGGGCCTCACCGTGATCTAGGGTTCACCAGACCGCTCAGTCGGAAGGACCTTTTGGCATTGGCATATTGAGTGCTATGAAAATGAGCCTCTCACACTCACTATGTTTCACATGAACTTGATTTGATCTTCTATTACTGAGGAGTTGTAGCCATGATGACACGTCGCGGTGCCCTTCGATGGATTGTGGGAACGGCTGCTTCGGTTGCTTGTGGAGGGGTAGTGCTCAAAGGAGGGGGACTCTCGCGAGTAAGCTACGCCCAGGAACCAGACCAACCCGCTCCTGCGCTGTCTATGGAGCAATGGATGACCGAATGGATGAGTGTCTCCAAAGCGCCCGGAGGGATGCTCAGAATCTCCCGGTTCCGCGAGCCTATTTATTTCCTCACCGCTCCGATCTCCTGGACGCCCAATCAAGGTCAGGAACGCTATGAGGCCGTGACCGTTCCGCCCGGTTTCGTCACTGATTTTGCCAGTATCCCACGGATATTTTGGTCTGCCCTGCGTCCTGACGGGGAGTATGCCTATGCAGCGGTAGTCCATGACTACCTTTACTGGACTCAAACACGACCGCGCGAAGAGGCTGATGAAATTCTCAAGATGGCCATGGAGGATTTTGAGATTGGAACCACGACGGTCGGCACAATCTACAATGCTGTGCGGCTGGGCGGGAAGGTGGCCTGGAACGGTAACGCAAAGAAAAAAATGCAAGGGGAGAAACGTATTCTCACTCGGTTCCCTCAGGATCCTCGCACGAGGTGGGAAGACTGGAAACAGCGCCCCGGAGTCTTTGAACCGTAAGCGTACCTGTCAAGAATATGAGCATGCAACTCTTGCTGAGAATTGGCTCTTGGCGAACCAAGTGGACCCACGCGATCTCTCTACTCCTCCTCATTGTTATCTGGACGCCATTGGTGCAGGCGGCAGAGGGCAAACGAGTCGCGTTTGTCGTGGGGATCGGAACCTATGACAACCTCGGGGCTGATAAACAGCTCAGGAATGCCGTCAATGATGCAGAGGGGGTTTCGGCCAAGCTGGCTGGGATTGGATATCAGGTCACAAAAGCTCCCGATCTGACGCGCTCGGTGTTTAGTGCCAAGTGGCAAAATGTTCTCGATAGTCTGACTAGAGATGACACGTTTGTCCTCTACTTTTCCGGACATGGCGTCCAGATAGATGGACAAAACTATCTCTTAATGCGGGATATCCCGTGGATCGAGTATGGTCGGCAAGCCCAACTGACCAGGGAGGCGATTAGCCTTAATGAAATTTTGAGCGATCTCACCACCGGCGCCCGCGCCCACCCTAAACAATCAGTCGTGATTCTGGATGCCTGTCGGAACAACCCTTTAATACCTCCGGGATATAAGGGCATACAAACTGCCTCAGGTCTCGCCAAGCCGTCAGCGACGGAAGGCCTCTTTGTCATTTACTCAGCGAGCGAGAACAGTGTTTCGCTGGATCGGCTCGCCAATGACAACAATTCAGTCAAGTATTCGGTCTTCACTCGGGCTCTGCTTCCACTACTAACCCAACCCCTAACGCTGCAAGATCTCAGTGTCGAGCTCAAGAAAAACGTTCTGGCCCTTACGAAAAGAGCACAGCGTCCTACTTACTATGATGGGACTGATGGAGAGCCGTTTTGTCTTCCTGGCTGCCTCACAGAAGCTGATAAGAGCTCAGTGAGATTTAAGGAAAACCTTACAGCCTCCGTTCATCCTAGCTTGTCGAAAGAACTCACCGGCAAGGACGGCGCGCCGATGGTGCTGATGCCGGTCGGCAGCTTTCAAATGGGGAGCACGAAAGACGAGGTGGACCGCGCGATCCAGACCTGTGTCAACGAGTATAAGAAAGACCAGCAGACCTGCGAAGACTGGTACAAAGGAGAACTTCCTCGGCACCAGGTCTCGCTCGACGCGTTCTATTTCGATAAGTACGAAGTGACGAACCGGCTGTTCCAACGGTTCGTGCAGGAAACCGGCTATCGAACTACAGCTGAGGAGAAAGGCAGCGCGTGGGCCTTTGTCGAAGGCAAGGGCTGGGAAGAGGTCAAGGGGGCCAATTGGCAAAAGCCGGAGGCCGGCGCGACCGTCTTGGCATCGAACCGGACGGAACATCCGGTGGTCGCGGTTTCGTGGGACGATGCGGTTTCGTTCTGCCGCTGGGCGGGCAAGCGGCTTCCAGCAGAAGCAGAGTTTGAATATGCTATGCGTGCCGGCACCACGACGCAATATTGGTGGGGGCAAGGGAATCCAGGGACCAGGCGGGTTGAAAATATCGCCGACGAATCAGCAAAGCATCTGCTCAACGTGATTATGAAGGGGTATAACGACGGCGCCGTGCGCACGGCGCCTGTTGGATCCTATGAGGCCAATCCTTGGGGGCTACATGACATGAGTGGGAACGTGAGGGAGTGGACAGCGGACTGGTATGACGAGGGCTATTATGGCAAGGGCCCGGAGCGCAATCCAAAGGGACCTTCCAGCGGCCAGTATCGAGTGCTCCGCGGGGGCTCCTGGGCCGATGAACCGGGCTACGTCCGGTCTGCCTCCCGGGGCAGGGCCATGCCCACGACTCGGCTCGATGGTATCGGGTTCCGTTGCGCCCAGGACATTCCGAACTAACCTTTTCACTTTGACTCTTTTCCCTTTTCTCCGGGTCTTGGCGCTTATCCGGGACGTGAGATGAATGAACTCTGGTATTGCGCTCCTTATTCTCTGACGCTAATCCGTTCGCCC